>DATJRU010000070.1:0-2339 GCA_035504455.1 Vulcanimicrobiaceae bacterium | reverse complement strand
TCACTGTGTGATCCACGCGCGCGCCTGCCCGGCGAGCTTCTGTGCGCCTTCCATGGACGCCGCTTCCGTATAGATGCGCACCACCGGCTCGGTGCCCGACGGCCGCATCAGCACCCAGTCGCCATCCTCGAAAATCAGCTTTAAGCCGTCGAGTCGGTTTTCTTTCGCCACGCGGCGGCCCGCAAATTCCTTGAACTCCGATTTCAGCCTCTGCGGAAGTTTGGTCTGAGCCTCCTCCGAAAGATGCAGGTTCAGGCGAACCGGCCGGAATTCGCGCCCCACACGCCGGAAAAGATCGCGCAGCTGATCGGCGAGCGACGCCTCGCGCGCCGCGATCATTTCGGCCACCAGCAGGCACGCGAGGATGCCGTCCTTCTCCGGAAGATGCCCGCGGATGGTCATCCCGGCGCTCTCTTCGCCGCCCAGCGCAATCTTGTCCTCGCGCAGCAGCGGGCCAACGTACTTGAAGCCGACGGGCGTCTCGTAGATCTTCACGCCGTGCAATTTGGCGGCTGCGTCCAGAAGATGCGTCGTCGCAACGCTACGCGAAGCACCAAGCTTGTACCCGCGCGTCTCGAGCAGGTAGTCGAAAACGAGCGCGAGAATGTGATTCGGCGAAACGAATGAGCCGTCGCGATCGACGATCCCGAAACGGTCCGCATCGCCGTCCGTTGCCAGCCCCGTGAGCGCTTTTTTTTCGACGACCGCCTTCTTCAGCGGCCCAAGATTCTCTTCCGACGGATCGGGTCCCGTGCCCTCAAAAAGCACGTCGCGCCCGCTGCGAATCGCCGTCACCGCGACGCCGTGCTCGGCCAGAATCCGGTCAAGCCAGCCCGCGCCGCATCCGTGGACGGCGTCACACGCAAAGCCGCCCTTGGCCTTGGCGAGCACGTCGAATCGAACCATGCGCTCGAGCTGCTCGAAATAAGGCGCGCGCGGATCGATCGCCTCGAAGTCGTCCGGAATTTCGTGATGCTCGCTCGAATCGTCCTTGATCGCCGCCGCGCGCTTCTCGATATCTCTAGTGATCTCCGGTAGCGCCGGGCCGCCATCGGCGCCAGAAAACTTCAAGCCGTTGTAGGGCGCAGGATTATGGCTCGCGGTGATATTCACGCCCCCGTCGAGCTTCCCGTGAAGGATGGCGTGCGAGATGGTGGGTGTCGGCGTCGCGGCGCCACAAAGGAACACGCGGCAGCCATGCGATTGCAGCACTCCGGCTGTGGTCCGCGCGAACTCTTCGGAAAAAAATCGCGTGTCATAGCCGACGATCAGCTTGGGAGATTTCGCGCTCGTTCGCAGATGCCCGGCGATCGCTGCCGCCGCGCGGCGCACGCCCGAGAACGTGAAATCATCCGCGATGATTCCGCGCCAGCCCGATGTTCCGAAGTGGATCGTTTGGCCGACCATGGGGCGCTATTGTATCTTGTGGCGCAAGCGCCGCGTATCGGGTAATCGCAGCAGCGCGAACTCAAGAGTAAAGGCGACGATGACCGACAAAGTAGTGGTCCTGGTGACGTGCGGCTCGGCGAAAGAAGCACGGCGCATCGCGAAAGCTGTGGTCGAGCAGAAGCTCGCGGCCTGCGTGAATATCCTCGACGCGCGCGTCCACTCGATTTATCGGTGGAAGGGAAAGGTCGAGTTCGCCAGGGAATTTCTGCTGGTGATGAAAACCTCGCGCCGCCGCATGGCCACACTGCAGAAGAAGATCGAACAGCTTCACAGTTACGATGTGCCCGAGATCATCGCGCTGCCGATCGTCGCCGGATCGCCCGGCTATCTCGCCTGGATCGCCGACTCGGTTCGACGATAGCTCGCGTCTCGGACGCTCGGCCCGGAACGCGGGCAGCTACACATGTGGGACTTGAGCGGCTAAGCCATTTGGAGTAAAAGGGAAGCGCCATGAGGGCGAGCACTCAGCGCAGGTTCTCCCGCACTCCTTTCGGCGCAGCGATCTTGGCCGTGGCTTTGTTGGGTACGGCGCCAATAGCGTTGGCGCAGGATAGCTCGTCGAATCAATCGGCTGCGCCCGACGCATCAACTCCCGCTGACAAGCCAGCCGAAAGCAAACCCAGCGAGCAAACGGACCCTGGGATGACGCGATTGAAAATCCGCGTCGTCGACCCAAACGGCAAGCCAGTGGGAAACGCGAGCGTCTATGTCCGTTATTACACGTCGGGCGGCCTCTTGCATCACGACAAGCTCGAGGAACTCGATTTGAAGACGAACCAGGACGGCTCCGTGAAAGTTCCCGAGATTCCGCAAGGCAAAATTCTGATTCAAGTGATTGCAAAGGGATGGCATACCTACGGCAAGTGGTACGAAATCCAGCAGAGCGAACA
>DATJRU010000069.1:0-22762 GCA_035504455.1 Vulcanimicrobiaceae bacterium | reverse complement strand
AAAGGATGCTGCGCAAAAACTCTCGTGTAGTCGTGAAAATCCGGGAAATGATCTTGCACGGCGAACTCCAGCCGGGCCAGCGTGTGCGCGAGGTCGAGCTCGCGAATAGCCTGGGAGTTTCGCGCACGCCGGTTCGCGAGGCGCTGCCGATCCTCGCGCAAGAGGGAATCCTCATCCAGCTCGATACGCGCGGATTCGTGGTGCGCGAGTTCACGCCGCAGGAAATCATGGACGCGATCGACGTGCGCGGCGTTCTCGAGGGCCTTGCCGCGCGCACGCTCGCCGAACAGGGAGCGCCGCGGCGTCTGATTCAGTCGCTTCACGATTGTTTGCGCGAGGGCGACGACATTTTCGCCAAGCGTCACCTGATCGAATCAGACGAGGATCGCTACGGAGAAATGAACAAACAGTTTCACGCGCTGATCGTGCACGGCTCGGGCAGCAAAGTGATCGCCGACGCCATCGAGCGCAACAGCCGCATCCCATTTGCGGCGGCGCACGCAATCGCCTTCGACCGCGTCGATCTCTCGCGCATGTTCGATTTCCTGTGGTACGCGCACCGGCAGCACCACGCGATCGTGCAGGCGCTCGACACCGGAGAGGGAGAGAGAGTCGCCGCGCTGATGTTCGAGCACGCGTACACCACGAAGGTCAGCATCAACATGGCGCGAAGGATTTGGAGGTCGTCCGCGGCTGAGGATGACGATGATTCGGAGCCTGCCGAAAAAGAATCCGGAACCGTTCAACAGAATCCGCCCACGCCGGGAAGCTTGCGGGCGTGACGATTGGGTTTCGCGCAACCCGCGAAGTATTGTGCATACCCTTGTACACAAATATGCTTGGCGCGTATACTCTCTCGCGGGGAATTGGCGGTTGTCGTTGGCCGTGGCGTTGCCACCGACGTCGCAGCTAAGAAAGTCGTTGCAGCAACACCGTTCAGAGTCTGAGCTTCCGACAAGGCCCAGGCATCTGCTGAGCAACGCTTACAACTTGCCGAATCGTATTGAGGGCGATTGCCGCCTCATTGTCGTTGTCGCTGAATACGGCGTCTGAATTGGGGTTCTGGGCCATCGTAGCTTCGGACGAAACCAGCACTCCTTCCATCAAAAGGAGAACCAACCAGTGGGCTACAAGAACCTAGAGGAAGTTTTGCAGGCGGCCGGAAGCCCGGTGAAGCACCTGCGCAATTCGCAGACGGGTCCCTACGTGTATCCCGTCGTTTTGAGCGAATACTCGAACTGGAGAGACGAGCAGCGTGCGTGGCAGCAGACCTGCGTGCTTTTCAACCAGTCGTATCATATGACGGACATGTACGTGCAGGGCCCCGACGCTCTGAAGTTACTGACGGATCTTGGCGTGAACAGCTTCAAGGGATTCGAGCCCAACAAGGCGAAGCAGTTTGTTCCGTGCAATTATGACGGCTACGTGATCGGGGACGTGGTTCTCTTTTACCTCGAGAAGGACCTTTTCAATCTGGTGGGCCGTCCCTCCGTGCACAACTGGGTGCAATACCACTGCGAGACGGGCAAGTACAACGCGAAGTGCGAGAGAGACGAAAGAGCTGCCGCGCGCTCGGGACCGATCGTCCGCAAAGTGTACCGCTTCCAGGTGCAGGGTCCGAACGCGATGAAGGTGATCGAGAAGGTCACCGGAAAGCCCGCGCCGGAATTGAAGTTTTTCAACATGACGACGATTTCGATCGCAGGGCACTCCGTCCGCGCGCTGCGGCACGGAATGGCGGGGCAGCCTGGCCTCGAGATTTTCGGTCCCTGGGACGAAGGCGACGCGGTAAAGGCGGCGATCGTCGAAGCCGGCAAAGAATTCGGCCTGCGGCTCGTGGGCGCGCGCGCGTATTCGTCGAACACGCTGGAATCGGGCTGGATTCCCTCGCCGATGCCGGCGATCTATAGCGGCGAAAAGATGAAGAAGTACCGCGAATGGCTCCCCGCGAATACCTACGAAGCGATCGCTTCTCTCGGCGGCAGCTTCTATTCGGACAACATCGAAGACTACTACCTGACGCCCTGGGATCTGGGCTACGGCCCGATCGTGAAGTTCGATCACGATTTCATCGGGCGCGAGGCTTTGGAGAAGATGGCGGCCAAGCCGCACCGCAAGAAGGTGACGCTTGCGCTCAACGACGAGGACGTGACTCGCGCGCTGGGCACGATGTTCCAGAAGACGAACCGGGCCAAGTATTTCGATTTTCCCTCGGCCGTCTATTCAACGCTGCCCTACGACACGGTGCTGAAGAACGGCAAGACCGCGGGCATCTCGACGTGGTGCGGCTACAGCTCGAACGAAGGCAAGATGCTGACGCTGGCGATCCTCAATCCCGAGCATGCCGAGCCCGGCACGGACGTCACTTTCGTGTGGGGCGAGGAAGGCGGCGGATCGACGAAGCCGACGGTCGAGCGGCACGTGCAGACGGAAATTCGCGCCGTTGTGAGTCCCGTGCCGTACGCCGAAGTGGCGCGAACGCAGTATGCCGAAGGCTGGCGCACGCATCAGACCGCCGGCGGGGCGCCCGTTACGAGCCAGAAGTAAGAGAATCGCGCGGGACGACGCGGGCCACGCTGCGCTTCTATGGCCCGCGTCGTCCTGCGTTGCCATTGCGTGGTCGCCGGAAGACATCGTTTCCGCAGAGAAGGTCGCTCAAATTATTCCTTCGAAGATCGACATCGGAGATTTGGCGAAATTTGCCGCCGAGCCCGGTTTTGTCCTAGTGCGGCAAGAATCGGGCTGGCGCATGTATCGGCGTCCTGCGCGGATTTTGTCGGCCGCCGACCCTGCCGCGCTCGATCGAGTTCTCGCCGAGATCAATCTCCATGTGAAGTCCGGCGGAGAAGCTGCAGGCTTTCTCTCCTACGAAGCCGGTTACGCACTGGAGCCGAAACTCGCGCGCCTTCTTGGAGATCGAAACGATCCCTTGTGCTGGTTCGGTCTCTACGACTTCGCGGAGGCGCTGGGCGAACTCTCATTCCCCGCGGACGGTTCCGGCGAACTCGTTCGCGATCTCGCGCCGGCCATTTCTCGCGATCAGTTCGACGGGGCGATGGACGCAATCCACGAGTGGATTTCAGCAGGCGACGTCTATCAGATCAATTTCACCTACCGTCAATCGTTCGAGCCGGCGTCGTGCCCATGGTGTCTCTTCGCGGCGCTGTGCCATCGCCATCCGGTTCCGTACGCGGCGTTCATGAATACTGGAAGCGAACAGATCGTTTCGCTTTCGCCCGAGTTGTTCTTCCACATCGACGGCCAGCGCATCGTCGTGAAGCCCATGAAGGGAACCGCCGATCGCGGCCTGACGCTCGAAGACGACGTTCGTTGCGGCGAGGCGTTGCAGACGAGCGAAAAGAATCGGGCCGAAAACGTGATGATTGTCGACCTGATGCGCAACGACCTGGGCCGCATCTGCGCCACGGGCTCCGTCAAAACGACGCGCCTGTTCCAAGTCGAGCGGTTTCCCTCGGTCTGGCAGATGACGTCTACGATTGAAGGCCGTCTCCACGACGACTGGACGCCTGAGTCGGTGATCCGGGCGCTCTTTCCTTCCGGTTCGGTGACAGGCGCACCGAAAATTCGCGCGATGGAGCTCATCGCGGAACTCGAAACCGCGCCGCGCGGTGTCTACACCGGCTCCATCGGTTATTTCGCCGCGGGGCAGGCTCAATTCAACGTGGCGATTCGCACGGCCACTTTGCGGGGCGGGTGCGGCCTGATGGGCGTGGGCGGCGGGATCACGTACGATTCGTCCGCTCCGGAGGAATGGAAGGAATCGCAGTCCAAGGCAGCTTTCCTTACGCAGGACGCGCCCGATTTCGAGATCCTCGAAACGATGCGCTGGGACGGAGAGTACCGGCTGCTCGACGAGCATCTTGCGCGCATGTGCGGCTCCGCCGAATACTTCGGTTTTCGATTTGACGAGGCGCCGGTCCGCGAGGCGCTGGAGAGGGCGGCGCTCGAATTCGACTGCGGCCCTCGCAGAGTCAGGCTGCTTCTCGCGCAAGACGGTTCCGTCAAGATCGAGACCAGCGAGATCGACTTCGTTCCCTTTGGCCGCGTTCGAATCGCATCGCAAACCGTGCTGAGCTCGAATCGCTTCCTTTATCACAAGACAACGCGGCGCGAACTCTACAATCGGGAGTGGGCGGCGGCGAAAGCTGCGCAATGCGACGACGCGCTCTTTCTCAACGAGCGAGGCGAACTCACCGAAGGCGCGGTTCACAATGTTTTCGTCGTCAACGGCGATTTATGGCGCACTCCCGCGATCCGGTGCGGGGTTTTGCCGGGCACCTACCGCGCCTCGATTTTGAAGAACCGGCGCAACGCCCAAGAGGACGTGCTCACTCTCGACGATCTCGTTCATGCCGATGCCATCTACCTGTGCAACGGCGTTCGCGGAATTTTTCAGGTGCAGCTTTCCGAAGATCACGAAGGTCAGGAAGACCAGGAAGACCAGGAAGACCAGAAGCGGTTTCACTTCCGGCACGGTTCGCGCCGGTCGAGAGTGATGCTGCCTTCACGCTGAGTTCAATACTCAATCCCGGGGGAACGCAAAAATATGCTCCGTAAGTTTGTCTTGAAGGCGGCGGCCATCGCGCTCGCCGTGGCGCCTTTTTCGTTTTGCGCGAAAGCGCAAAGCGCCGGCGACTGGCCGATGTACAGAGGCTCGCTCGATGGAAAAGGCTATTCATCGCTCACGCAAATCAACACCGACAACGTCGCAACGCTGAAGCAGGCGTGGTCCTACGAGCTCTCGGGCCGCGGCGGCCTCGAAGTGACGCCGATCGTCGTTGGGGGCGTGATGTACGTTCCCGGCCTCAACAAAGTGCTGGCGCTCGACGCCGACACCGGGAAAGAAATCTGGCATTACGACGTTTCGAATCCGTCGACTCGCGGAGT
The DNA here is from genome assembly GCA_035504455.1 of Vulcanimicrobiaceae bacterium. GTDB lineage: Bacteria > Acidobacteriota > Terriglobia > Acidiferrales > UBA7541 > Palsa-295. Next base: position 17,854 of record DATJRU010000069.1, on the reverse strand, counting down.
CGCCTACTGGCCCGGCGACAAGGATCACGCCCCGCGCATTGTCTTCACTACTTTCGGGCGCAAAGTCGTCGAGCTCGACGCCGCCACCGGACAGCCCGTTACCACGTTTGGAAAAGCCGGCGTGATCGAGCTGGCCGTCGGATACAACGGCGTTCCCACGGTCTACAAGAATCTCGCTTTCCTCGGCGCGAGCGTAGGCGAGTTGCCGGTCGGTCCTCCGGGCGACACGCGCGCCATCGATATTCTAACCGGCGCGCTCGTCTGGGATTTCCATACGGTCCCGCAGCCGGGCGAAGTCGGGCACGACACCTGGCTGAACGACGGATGGAAGGGACGCTCCGGCACGAACGTCTGGGGCTGGTACATGACAGTCGACGCCAAACGCAACCTGCTCTACATGCCGATCGGCGGGCCCTCGCCGAACTACTACGGCGGCGATCGTCCGGGCGACAATCTTTTCGGCAATTCCGTGGTCGCCGTCGACGCCGATACGGGCAAGCTCAAGTGGTATTTCCAGACGATCCATCATGACTTGTGGGATCAGGATCTGCCGCCTGGCCCCGGCCTCGTCGATCTCAAGGAGCACGGCAAGGATGTTCCTGCGCTGATCGCCATCGGGAAGACGGGCTTGATGTTCATCCTCAACCGCGAAACGGGCAAGCCGGTCTTCGGCGTCGAAGAGCGTCCCGTCCCCAAGGGCGATGTTCCGGGGGAGTGGTATTCGCCCACGCAGCCGTTTCCCCTAAAGCCTCCTCCGCTCGCGCGCATGAGCTACGAGCCGGAGGACATTGTCACCGCTGAAGACACGACTCCTGAACACGCGAAGGCCTGCCGGGATCTTCTCGCGAAAAATGGCGGAAGCTTCCATAACGAAGGGCCCTTCACGGCGTGGCTCTACCACCCAGACGAGGCTCCGCTCGATACAACCACGACCATTCAATTCCCGGGCGGCACCGGCGGCACGAACTGGGGCGGCGTGGCCGTCGACCCGGAAACCGGATACGTCTTCGTGCAGACGCACGATATGTCGCTGATCGGCTGGCTCGAAAAGAAGAAAGCCGGCCTGGTGTACGGCCGCGGCAACGAAGGCTCGACGCAAATCTACGACCGCGGCTCTGTTTCCGGTCCCGGGCCTTATTTCAGCTTCTCCGCGACGATGAGAGACGCGAATGGCAAGATGCTCGGCACCTGGCCTTGCCAGAAACCGCCCTGGGGCCGCCTCTACGCCATCAACGCGAACACCGGCGAGATCGCCTGGCAGTCCGTGATCGGAATCACGCCCGGACTGCCGCCCGGCAAGCAGAACACGGGCGGCGGGGGCAGCGCCGGCCCCATCGCGACGGCGGGCGGCCTCGTCTTTATCGGGGCGACCCCGGACAACCACTTCCGTGCCATCGATTCGAAGACCGGAAAGCAGCTCTGGGACGTGGATCTCGGCAAGAACGCCAACGCCGATCCTATGACCTACGAGGGTAAGAGCGGCAAGCAGTACGTGGCGATCGTCGCGGTGGACACGGTGTACACCTTCGCGCTGCCAGGCGCCCCTGCGGGGGATCCGGCAGCCGCGGCTCCCAAGAACTAATCGCAGCTCAAAACGGCCGGAAACCAGCGACTTTTCGAGCCCCGGGGCCGGCCTTTCTCTTTGAGACAAGTCCGCAGACGCCCGGATTGACTCAAGCCATAGGCCCCCGTACGCTTAGATCTCGCCTCTTCCCGGACTCCTATGGCCACCGTCGACGAGGACTTGAACCAGATCGAGCGTGACATTCGCACGCTCAAGATCGAATACGAGCAGTATTTCGGCGGCGGCCGCAAACGCCCTCCCACGGACACACAGTGGCGGGTCGATTCACTCGTCCGCCGCATGAATGAGCGCATCAACGAATTCAACTTCGCGCAGCGCTTCCGTCTCAATAATTTGACTCAGACTTACGCGAAATATCAGGAGATGTGGCGGAAGAAGACGACCCAGAAGGAAACGGGAGTCGCGCAGCACCATTTCGGTGCGGCCGCCAAAGCGATCGAGTCGGAGCGAGCGAAGAAGGCGGCGCTGGAGGCCGGCGCGCGCGCCGCTTCCCACGCCGGCTCCATCGATAACCCCGCGCACCACCCTCATCGAGACCGACCGCAAGAGCCCGCCGCATTCGCCCTGGCCCTCTCGAGCCCGGAGCACGAAAAAGAAAAGATCTACACGCTTTACGAGAAGCTCATCGAAGCTCGCGGCGAGGCCGGCGAAAAATCCAGCGCGCCGAGCCTCAAAGATTTCGAGCGCTTCGTGCAGCAAAAGACGAAAGAGCTTCAGGACAAGGGCGGCCGCGAGGTCGAATACACGGTCGGCATCGAAGGCGGCCGCGTCCGGTTGAAAGCCCGCGTTTCCCGCTGAAATCGTTTCGCGCCGATCGCATAACTCCGCTTCCGAAATTTCTTCCAAGCGCATACACTGGCTTACGGTTTCTTTCGGTCGAATTTCCCCCTGCAAGGACAAGGAGGCATTTCAGGTGGCCATCGAGCGCGCGCTCATTAGCGTTTACGACAAGGCCGGAATCGTCGAGTTCGCGCGCGAGCTTGCCGCGCTGGGCGCGGAAATCGTCTCCACGGGCGGCACCGCAAAGCTTCTGCGCGACTCAGGCATCGCGGTGCGCGACGTCTCCGATCTTACGGGCTGGCTGGAAATGCTCGGCGGCCGCGTCAAGACACTGCATCCGAAAATTCACGGGGGAATCCTCTATCAGCGCGGCAAGGCGGAGGACCGCAAGCAGGTGGCCGAGCATTCGATCGTTCCGATCGATCTCGTCGTGGTGAATCTGTATCCGTTTTCGGCGACGGCGGCCAAACCGGACGTGACCGCGGACGAGCTGATCGAGAATATCGACATTGGCGGCCCTGCCATGGTGCGTTCAGCGGCGAAGAATTTTCAAAGCGTCGGCGTCGTCACGGATCCCGGCGATTATGCGGCAATCGCCGCGGAGCTTCGCGAGAAGCGCGACTTGACCCTTGCGACGCGCCTGTCGCTCGCGCGCAAGGCCTACGCGCGGACGGCGCGCTACGACGGCGAAATCGCCACGGAACTCGAGCGCCTGGCGGCTTCCGACAGCGGCGTCACCATCGGGCCGCTGGAAAAATTGCCCGAGCGAATCCACATCCCGCTCGAACGCCGCCAGTCGATGCGTTACGGCGAAAATCCGCACCAGGCCGCGGCGCTCTACGTTCCGGCCGGACGTCCGGTCGCCGGGCTCGCGGGCGCGAAGCAGCTCCAGGGCAAAGAGCTTTCCTACAACAACCTCGTCGATCTCGATTCAGCGTGGGCGCTGGCGCAGGAATTCAGGCAGCCGGCCGTCGCCATCATCAAACACAACAATCCCTGCGGCGCGGCCGAGCAGGATTCCCTGCGCGACGCTTACGTCAAGGCGCTGGCCTGCGATCCCGTTTCGGCGTACGGCGGGGTCCTCGCGTTCAATCGCGCGCTCGATGCGGCGACAGCGGAAGAAGTCGCGAAGCTGTTCGTCGAATGCATCGTCGCGCCCGGCTATCAGCCAGGGGCCCTTGCGGCGTTCGCGTCGAAGAAGAATCTGCGCTTGCTCGAGATTGCCCCGCGCGTCTCTGCAGCTTCCGCGACGGGATTTCTCGATGGGCTCGTGCTCAAACCGATTGCCGGCGGCATGCTCGTGCAGGAACCCGATGTCCACGAACTTGCGGAAGCCGACCTCAAGGTCGTCACCGGGCGTGCGCCGACTGCATCGGAAGTGCGCGGTTTGCTCTTCGGCTGGAAGGTGGCCAAGCACGTCAAATCGAACGCGATTGTCTTCGCCCGCGAAGGCCAAACGGTCGGCATCGGCGCCGGCCAGATGAGCCGCGTCGACTCGGTGAAAATCGCCGTTATGAAAGCGGCCACGGCGGCTTTGGCGCTTGCCGGCAGCGTCGTTGCATCCGATGCGTTCTTCCCTTTTCCCGACGGCGTCGAGGAAGCCGGAAATGCGGGCGCGACGGCGGTGATCCAGCCGGGCGGGTCTGTCCACGATGCCGACGTGATCGCCGCTGCAAACAGGCTCGGCATGGCCATGGTTTTCAGTGGCGTGCGCCATTTCCGGCATTAGACTGAGGCCATGACCGAACAATCGAAGCTTGCCGGCCTGCACGTTCTATCGTTCGAAAGCCGCCGCGCCGGAGAAATGGCGAAACTGATCGCCGCGTATGGCGGCAAGGGCACGGTCGCGCCGTCGATGCGCGAAGTCCCCCTCGAATCAAACACGGAAGCGATCGCCTTCGCGCGCACTTTAGCCGGCGGCGGATTCGACATGGCGATTTTTCTCACCGGCGTCGGAGTGCGCGCTTTGGCCCGCGTCGTTCAGACCATCTACTCAGTCGAGCAGTTTGCCGAAGCCCTTCGCCGCATTCCGATTGTCGCGCGCGGTCCGAAGCCGGTCGCAGCGCTCAAGGAAATTGGTGTGCCGGTTACGCTCGCCGTGCCCGAACCCAATACGTGGCACGATCTTCTTCGCGCGGTCGACGACAAATCCGCGTCGCTGCCGCTTGCCGGGCGGCGCGTCGCCGTCCAGGAATACGGTGTGTCAAATCCTGAGCTGCTCGCGGCTCTCGCCGAGCGTGGCGCGCAGTTGACGCGCGTCCCTGTGTATCAGTGGGCGCTGCCCGAGGACACCGGCCCACTGCGTGCGGCCGTTCACGCGATTGTCGATGGGCAGGCCGACATCGTGCTTTTCACCACCTCGGTCCAGATCGTCCACCTGCTTCAGATCTCGCGCGAAATGAATCTTGAGCCGCAGCTTCGCGCAAGCCTGGCGCGCATTGTGGTCGGCTCGATCGGCCCGGTGACTTCGGAAGAGTTGCGGGAACAGGGAATTACGCCGGATTTCGAACCGGTGCATCCCAAAATGGGATTCCTCCTGAATGAGGCTGGTGTGAGGGGGAGATCGTTGCTCGAAGAAAAGCGCCGGTTGGCTTCCGGTTAGTTCTCCGGAAGTTTCGGCGAGCGGTCGGGCGACGGAAGGTTTGGGTGGGGGGGAATGCCGCGGCCCGACCGCATCGGCGAATGAGCAGATACTAGCAGGGCTGCTCGAAATCCGGTTCGTCGATTTATCGATTGAACCTATCGGTGATCCCGATTCAGGTCCGAATTCACGCGATATCTAGGCGTTACGCGTGTTCTTTCCGCTTTTTACGTTTCAAAAATTCCTCAAAAGAAGCCTCGCCGGCAAGCTCGTGGAGCAGCGCCCGACGCTTTTCGGGCGCGACTTTTTTAACGAAGAGCCGCTCGCGCATTTTCCCGAGTTCGTCGAGCCACTCTTCGTATTCCGCGCCGAATTCCTTTTCGAATTTCTTTCGCAGCCGCTGCGCGAGTGCGGGACTGCGACCCGCCGTCGAGATCGCGATCTGCAACGCGCCGCGTTGCACCACGGAGCCGTAATAAAAATCGCAATGCTCGGGATCGTCGACCACGTTGCAAAGCACGCCTCGACGGCGCGCTTGCCTGTAAATTTTGGCATGAAGCGAGGGAGAAGATGTTGCAGCGACCACCAGGAAGGTGCCGGAGAGATCGGACGCGCGAAATTCGCGTTCATTCCAACGGAGACGTTTCCTGCGGGCGAGTTCGCGAATTCGCCGCGTGGCTTCCGGCGCAACCACGCGCACATCCGCTCCGGCGCGCAACAATCCCTCGATCTTTTCTTCAGCGACCGGCCCCGCGCCGGCCACCAGGCAGCGGCGTCCGGCGAGCTTCAGGAACGCCGGAAAAAGAATCATCGCAGCCGCACCTAAGCCATTTCGCCGCGCACGAGATCGTCGTACGTCTCGCGCCGTTGCACCGCGCGGAAGCGCCGGCCTTCGACGAGCACTTCCGCCGCGCGCCGCCGCGAGTTGTAATTCGACGACTGCACGAACCCGTACGCGCCCGCGGTCCAAACGACGAGGAGGTCGCCGGCCTTCACGAGAGCGAGAGGAAGATCGCGCGCGAGGAAATCGGCGGACTCACACACGGGTCCAACGACGTCGACGATTGTGGTTGCCGCGGCCCCCGCTCCGACGCGCACGGCCGGAGTGATCGCATGTTTCGCCGAATAGAGCACTGGGCGGATCAAATCGTTCATTGCCGCGTCCACGATCACGAACGTCTTTCCGCCGTTTTCCTTCACGTAGAGCGCGCGCGTCAGCAGCACGCCCGCGGGACCGGCGATCGCTCGTCCCGGCTCAACGATCAGCTTGCAGCCGAGAGGCCGCATGATCTCCGCCAGCGCTCGCCCGAATGCCGCGGGCATCACGGCGGCTTCATTCGTGTAGCGCACGCCAAATCCGCCGCCGATGTCCACGTGGTCGAGCCGAATCCCCTCGCGCGCCAAGTCGCGGACGTACGACGCGAGCCGCGTCAGCGCCTTCCGGTACGGCGCGACGCTCAGAATCTGCGACCCGATGTGCGATGTGATTCCGCTCCAGCGAATCCAGCGCGAATCTTTGTGCGCGAGGTACAGGCGCCGCGCTTCGGCCCAGTCGACACCGAACTTGTGATGATGGTGGCCCGTCGAGATGTGCGGATGCCCGCCGGCCATCACGTCCGGATTCACGCGAATTGCAAGCGCGGGCCGCGCGCCGCCCGCGCCAACGTGGCGCGCGGCTTCGCCAAGCAGCGCATCGAGCTCCGCGCCCGATTCGACATTGAACGCCAGGATTCCGCCGCGCGCTCCCGGGTAGCGCAGCGCCTCGCGCATTTCCTCGCGAGTCTTGCCCACGCCTGAAAACACGATCCGCTTTCCCGGTACGCGCAGCCGCCGCAGCCGGTCGAGTTCGCCGCCTGAAACAATATCGAAGCTGCTGCCCAATCGCGCCAGAATCCGCAGGACCGCGAGGTTCGAATTCGCTTTCACCGCGTAGCACAGCGTGTGCGGCAGCGAGCCGAACGCGCGATCCAGTCCGCGGTACGCGGTCTCGATGCTCGCGCGGCTGTAGACATACGCCGGCGTGCCCGTCGCCGCGGCAATACGCGACAACGCCACGCCCTCGCAGTAAATCTCAGGCCCGCGAAACGCGTAGTGCGGTGTGTACGCAGTCGGATCAGCCGGCTTCACGCGCCTCGAATTGTTTTGCGGCGCAATCACAGCCAAACGTCCGCGCGATTCTCAGAGTATTCGCGAAAAAACATGGCCCACCATCATACAAATTCCGCCCGGAAAAGCCATCGCAAGGGGGCGCACGGCGAGGATTGGACGCGGACGGCGCTTCGAATCTGCCCACGCCGGACATCCTCATTCTTGGCGGTCCTGTGTGTTCAGTTAGGTGTCTTCGACTCCGGTGTCGCGGGCATGTGCCGGGAATTCAGGTCGCGCGAGAGCATCAGCTTCAGCGTCACTCGGTCCGATCCGGCCGTCAGCCCGACGCCGACGCCCGCCTCGATGTCGACGATCTTGCTCTTGTGATCCATCACCGCCCAGACTTCATGAAATTGATCGTGCAGCCTGTCGATCTGCTTGAACGTTCCGAAGCCGTCGTATTCTTCGAACGCCACGGCCCACGTATCGTTCACGTTGTACGCCACTCGCCCCGCAGGATTAAATTGCAGCCCGCCAAACCCGCCCGTGTAGTCCGTGTCCATGATCGGATTGTAGATCAGGTCCCAGGGCCCCAGATGAGCGCCGACGATCGGGCGTATCTCGGACGTGATCGTTCGCGATTCCCAGTAATCGCGGTTCACGCTGAATTCGAAATTCATGCCGTAGAAGAATTTATGCTCGGCTGCGTGAGGCCGCACGAAAAGCTCGCGTATCTTGAAGCCGTTGATCGTGGCCCCGCGTCCCGTCGAATAGAGGCTGTACACGGGGAGATAGAGCCCCTGCTCGAACCACGGTTTCACGCCGTAGGCCCACTCGGCGGCGCCGTTCACTGAATCGTTCGCGATGACCGCTCCCGGGAAAACCGGCTCCATCCGCCCGGACGGCGTGAAGTTCGTGTGCACCATCAGGTTGAAGACGCCCGGCTCCGCGATTTCGGCGTCGTACACTTGAATCTCGTCCGTTTGCGCGCGCGCAGCTTTCGGCAGCCCGAGCACGCAAACGGCGAGAATCGCAACGCTCCAACGCGGGACGATCACGGCCGTCGGCCCTGCCGCGCGCACGCTCCCGCGCATGCCCCGGCACGAATCGTGAAAACGATTGCCCCGGCCCATGGCTTGCCCCGTCTCAATGTTTCGCTGTCCCTGCGTTCAGGCGTGCGGGTGCGCCTTGTCGTAGACGTCCATCAACTGCCGTACGCTCGCCTGCGTGTACCGCTGCGTCGTCGAAAGAGAAACGTGCCCCAGCAATTCCTGGATCGCGCGCAAATCCGCTCCGTCCGCCAGAAGGTGCGTTGCGAACGCGTGCCGCAGCGAGTGCGGATGCAGGTTCCAGTTGATATTCGCGAGCCGCGCATATTTTTTCACCAGGTCCCGTATGGCCCAGTTCATCAGGCGCGCGCCGGGATAGGACAGGAACACAGCCTCAGGAGAGACTTTCACGCGCGGGTCCGCCTTCGCGAGCGCTCTGGACAGAATCTCGTCGCGCACCGGCCAGTACGCTTCGAGCGCCGCCTGCGCCTTGCTGCCGTAGGGCACCACGCGCTCTTTTCTGCCCTTGCCGAGCACGCGCAGCATCTGCCCCTCGCGGTCGATGTCGCCGAGGTCCAGCCCCACGAGTTCGCTCACGCGAAGTCCCGAGGCGTAGAGCAGCTCGAGGATCGCGCGATCGCGCTTCAGCACGATCTTCTCTCTTTCCCGGGACTGTGCCGAGGGCCGGCGCTTGCGCTGTTTCTGCTTTGCCGCCGTCTCGCCGAGCGTGTCGAGAAAGTGGTTCAGCTCTTCGGCCGTCAGCACGCGCGGCACTCGCTTCGGAAGCTTCGGCGTTTTCACTAGCCGCGCCGGATTCTGCGACGTGAGCTTCTCGCGCACGCAATACTTGAAGAATGTTCGCAGCGAAGCCAGCTGCCGCGCCACCGACGACCGCTCGAGTCCCCGCTCGTACATCCAGCCCACGTATTCTCGTATGATTCGGTGATCGATCGAGGAAAGCTCCGGAGGCGGCGCGCCCGGCGGCGTCACGAATTCCGCGAACTGCTGAATGTCCCGGCCGTATTCCCGGATCGTGCTCGGCGAGGCGTTACGCTCGAAGCGCAGGTAACCCACGAACTGCTTGATGGTTTCTTTCATCGCACCATTCCACCGCCGCAATTATATGCCGATACGCGACGTTTCAATCGACTACTGTCACAATTCCGACCCAAAGTCCGTACCTTCGCCGGGCGCGGAGCCAGCTTCGACAATTCGGCGCCCATCACGGGTAAGCCGGTTCGCGCTTTGAAAAGCGCCGCCTGGAAGGCATCATGTTGGTTTGCAACCTGGGAGGAATGATGCTTCTTGGCTACTCGCTTCGCGCTCGTGTGCGTAGAATGCGTTCGCTGCGCCGGGTGGCGCGCGACTTCGCGGCGGCCCTGCTGCGGCTTTCTGCGGTTGGGCTGGCCTTGGCACTCGCGTCGATCGCCGCGGCGCAACCCGTCGGCTCGAAGATGCTTACCGTCGAGCGCATCTTCAGCGCGCCGAGCCTGAGCGGCTACCTCACGGAGGGAGTCGAGTGGACGCCCGACAGCAAGCGCGTTTCGTATTTCGGCCACGGTCGGTCGGGTGTGGAGCTGTGGGCGACTGACGCCGCCACCGGCCAGACGAAGGTTCTCGTGAAAGCCGACGTACTCGAGTCGGCGATGCCGCTTCAGCGCACGGACCTGATCCAGTCCACAGGTCTCGGCCGCGTGCAGACTCAAGATTACCTCTGGTCGCCGACGGGAAGCTCGTTGCTGCTGATCGGCGGCAACAGTCTCGTTCTCCTGGATCTTCACACGATGAAGCCGAAGACGCTCGTTTCGGGAGCTTTCGATATCGACGATCCGAAGTTCTCGCCCGACGGGAAGTGGGTAAGTTTCGTCCGCGAGTCGAATCTCTGGGTCGTGAATGTCGCATCGGGCAACGCAAAGCCGCTCACGACGGGCGGCACGGCGGACGTTCTCGAAGGCCAGCTCGATTGGGTCTATCCCGAAGAACTCGAGACGCCGACCGCCTACTGGTGGGCGCCCGATTCGTCGAAGGTGGCTTTCTACCAGATGGACGAGCGTCCCGTCACGCGCTACCCGATCATGGACATGAGTTCGCCCATCGGCGCGCTCGAATTTGAACGCTACCCGCAGGCGGGCGAGGCGAACCCCATCGTGCGCGTGGGCGTGGTCGGTGTCGCCAGCGGCGAAACGACGTGGATGGATTCGGGCGAGAACACGGACGTCTACCTCGCGCGCGTGGAGTGGCTTCCCGATAGCCGGCGCCTCGCGATCGAGCGCCTCAATCGCGCCCAGAACCGTCTCGACCTGCTGCTTTGCGACGCGGGGACCGGCGCCTCGTCGACGATCCTCACCGACACCGACAAATACTGGATCAACATCGCCGACGATCTCTATTTCTTCTCGGACGACAAACGCTTCCTCTGGTCGAGCGAACGCACCGGTTTTCGCCACTACTATCTCTACGATCTTGCCGGCCACGAACTCGAACAGCTCACCAGCGGCAACTGGGGAATCACGGGAAGCGGCGGATTCGGTCCCGGCGCCTCCAGCCGCCCGGCCGTCGACGAACCGCGGGGCTTCGTCTATTTCATCTCGAACAAAGACAACGTACGCGACTCGGAAGTCTATCGCCTTTCGCTTTCCGACAAGAGCATCACGCGAGTGACTCGCGCCGACGGATGGCACGACCCGCTTTTCGCGCCCGATGCGTCGGCGTTTTTCGATACGTATTCGAATGCGATGACTCCGCCGCGCCAGGATCTCGACCGCATGGACGGCTCGCGCGTGGCGGCGATCAACGAAAACCCCGTCCCCGAGCTGGCGGACTATGCGATCTCTCCCGTTGAATTTCCGACTGTGCCCGCGAAGGACGGCACGACGCTCTACGCGCGAATGATCAAGCCGCCGAATTTCGATCCTGCCCGGAAATATCCCGTTCTCGTTGACGTGTACGGCGGTCCGCAGGATCAGGAGGTGCAGGACGCCTGGGGCCAGACCGATTTTCTCTGGCTCGAGATGATGGCTGAAAAGGGTTACATCATCTTCACGCTCGATAATCGCGGCTCCTATCGCCGAGGCCACGCGTTCGAGACTCCCGTGTATCACCAGCTGGGAAAGATCGAGCTCGAAGATCAGCTCGCGGGCGTGAAGTATCTGAAGTCGCTGCCTTATGTGGATGGGTCGCGCGTCGGCATCTGGGGATGGAGTTACGGCGGCACCATGGTGCTCAACGCGCTCTTCAACGCTCCGGATGTTTTCAAGGCGGGCGTTTCGATCGCGCCGGTCAGCGACTGGCGCCTCTACGACACGATTTACACCGAGCGCTACATGGGCCGCCCGCAGGATAATCCCGACGGCTACCGCGACTCCTCACCCGTGAACCAGGCGGCGCAGCTTCGAGCGAAGCTCATGCTCGCGCACGGCACCGGCGACGACAACGTGCACTTCGCCAATTCTACCGAGCTCATCAACGAACTCATCCACGCGGGAACTTATCCCGATGATTTGATGATCTTTCCCGGGCGCGGCCACGGCATTACGGACTGGCAGGCGCGCGTCCAGCTCTACGAGGGAGTCACCGATTTTCTGATGAAAAACCTTTGAGGCGCCGGATTGCGGAGCAACCTGGGAAGCTTCGGAACACTCGAATAAACTGGGAACACTGATTGGTGGACACCGGGAAGGAATGGAATAGAATCGGCATCCCGGGTGTGTTTTGGAGATTCGTAACATGCGTGATAATCCATCAAAGCGGCGAAAAGAGGTCGGGGCGCAGGTCGGCGCCCTCTTCGTTCTCTGCCTGCTCGCGGCGCTTTCGGCCCGCGCTTCCGGCAACTCGCCGAAGACTGCCGATCCGGCGATCGAAACGGGGCCTTCCGGCGCCGCTCTTGAAACCGGATTCCGCAACCTTTACGAATTGAACTTCCAGGGCGCGCGCGAGCAGTTTCTTTCCTACCAGAAGCTCGAGCCTTCCGATCCGCTGGGCAAGGCCGCCGAAGCGGCCAGCTACCTCTACGAAGAATTCAACGAAAAGGGTGTATTCACGTCGGAGTTTTTTCTGAACGACAACAAGCTTCTGAACGGCGTGCAGGGCAAAGCCTCCGCGAATCGCAACGAACCGTTCGTCGACGCGGATCACGAAGCCCGTCAAATGGCGCAGCAGTACCTGCAATCGCACCCGAACGATCCGCGCGGCCTTTTGGCGCTCACGCTGGCGGACGGCATGGAATCCGACTACGACGGGATCATCGAAAAGAAGCAGCTCGCCGCCCTTAGCATGATGCGGCAGGCCGAGCGCGAAGCGAATCAGCTGCTGGCGATCGACCCGAACGCGCAGGACGCTTACGTGGCGCTCGGCGCGAGCAGCTACATCATCGGCTGCATGCCGGGCATGAAGCGCGCGTTCCTGTGGTTCGGCGGCGTCCACGGCGACCGCCTGAAGGGCATGCAGGAGATGCAGCTTGCCGCCGACAACGGACATTACCTCCAGCCGTTCGCGAAAATCCTGCTCGCGTTGGCCTGCGAGCGCGAACACCAGATGGATCGCGCCCGCAAGCTTCTCACCGAGCTCGCCGCGGAGTTCCCGGCGAATCCGCTTTACGCGCATGAGATCGCGTTGCTCGATCAGCGCGTCGCCGCGAGCTGAGCGGCTTCATCCTTCCCTACCATTTCACGCGCACACGATAATCGAGCGTGGCCGTCCCGTCCTTGTCGACCGGAATTTCGAACCCGATTGTGGTCGCGTCCAGCTTCGTCCACTTGTAGTTTGAATTGATCACGTCCCAGTCTCCGCCGATCGGCTCCCGCACTTCGACCGTTACCGGCCCGTCCTTGTGGTTCCGCAGCGTGATCTGGTATTCCAGCTCGAAGAGATCGCTCGCGAGTTTCTTGTAGTCCATGGTCTTGCGTTCGCACACCACGTCGAAGGCGTTGCCCGTGTAGATCAGCAGCGTTTCATCCTTCGGCGTGTGGTCGATCGCGTCCTCGCCCGCGAACTGCGTACCGCCCTGCGAATCCGCCTGATAGACACGGACGGTTCCGGCGGGAAGCGGCATGCCGAGCCCGGACTTCGCGTCGTTCTTGAAGCGGTAGTAGATTTTTACCGGCTGCGGAATCGCATTTCCGATCCCCTGCGGGTTGCGGTAGTAGTAAGGCAGCCCGTCAACTTCGAGATACTTCTCCACCGGTATGTTCGCGCCGTTGAGCAGGCTCACCTGCTTCGTTTCGTTGTTCTGAATCGATGTGCGCCGCTGCAGCGTGTACAGGTGATACTCGCCGAAGGCTTCTTGCTGGAATTGAGAGGCCGGCGCTTCAGCGGCTTTGTTCACCGTCATTCCGGCAACGAGGTAGTCCCGCATTTGAGCTGCCCGGTGGACTTCGCCTGCGACGAGTTGAAGCCTGGCATTTTCGTACGCGGTGCCGCTGTTGTTCACCAGGGTCACCCATCCGTCGAGATCGGCGGTTTTTTCGTCGCGGCTCACGTTGAGCACGTAATCCGCGCTCCAGTTCATGCTGTTCGTCAGGTAGGAGGCTTCCACGCGCTGCGCGTCACTGCCGCGGTTGTCGAGCGTCCAGATCAGCGTCGGCTGGCTGTAAAGATTCGCCGGCAAATCGGGGAAGCGATAGGACTCGGCGGTCAGGCCGGTGACGATTTCATCCCCGATTTTCCATACCGGCGATCCGTTGTCGGAAAGCAGCAGGCCCTTCGTCTCCACATATTTCGTCGAGCCGGCATCCGTCTCGCGCTGGACCAGCGTCACTTCGCGTCCCACATATTTCTGCAGGAGCTTTTGAGGATCGAGCAGGTCGTATTCGTAATTCTGCTCGATCACGTTGAGCTTCGAAGGATCGGTGAGCGAACGGAAATGCACAGTCTGCGGCATGATGGCCGCGGCGACGTCCTCGAATTTCAGAGGGAATTCGCCGTGCTCGAGGTGAACTTGCCGGACGTCGCGCACCAGCGCGAGATTCGAGTTGTACACGGTCACGGAGAGATCGGTCTGATCCTTTTCGGTGGTGGCTGCGGCACCCGCTTTCTCTGCTTGTTCGCCGCCGTCGGCGGCTGCACGGGTGATTTTCAGCGTCCCGGCAAGTGGCGCCAGCAGCATGAGCGCGGCAAGCGCCGGCCAAGCGAGGATTTTAGCTTTGTGTGAGGGCATGAGACGTTCTCCTTTAAGCGAATGATTGCTTCATGCTTGGAACGGCGAGGGGGACTTTTCTTGCAGCCCCAATGGGCCGAATTGCGTGGCTACTTGACCAGCTTCCAGATCTTGCCGCGGTTGGTGGTCGTGAATTTACGCCCGTCGTCCGTGGTTACCGTAGCGGAAGAGGCGTCGCGCGCGACGACCCCGACGAAATCTGCATCCGCGGGCGAAGGAATCGTTGTCCAGTTCGACGCGTCCTCCGTCACGAGGATGATTCCGTTGTCGCCGACCAGCCAGCAGATCTTTGCGCCGGGCGCCGAGCCCGCCGTGAAATGCGCGGTCTGATTTGGCAGCTGGCCCTTCCAGGTGCGGCCGCCGTCCTCGGATCGTTCGACGAAGCCGCCGCTCGCGACTCTCCATAGGATGCTTGGGTCCGGCGTCCGAATCACGTTTGCAGGCGTCAGTGCGCCGGCCTGATTCGCCACCGTAATTTCCGAACGGTCGCGGTACGCGCGCACCAGGGCCTGCTTCGCGTTTGAAGTTCGCGCCTGCGCTCCTGTAGTACCCGAGACGACCCCGCCCGCGACGCCGCCCACAACTCCGTTGCCGGCCTGCGATGGGGCAGGTTCGGGCGTTGTGACAGGGGGTGCCGCGGATTCGACGGTGACGCTTTCCGTGGTGCCCGCAGGCGCAGGCGCGTTCGCCGCTTGGTCTGCGGTCGCCTTCGCCGCAGAGGGGGCCTCGGGAAGTGTCTTGATCTCGCTGTAGTTGCGCCCGCTCAGAGGAAGGCTCTCGGCCTTGGGCGCCACGAGATTTGGCGTTTCAGACTTTTCGACGCTTGCGCTCGGCACGCCCACTCCATTCGCGGTGCCCGCGCTAAACCCGGGCGCAGACTGCAAAGTTTGTGGCGGGCCGCCGGGCAGCGCCGTAGCCTTTCGAGGCGCGACCCTGTCGGTTGGTTCCGGAGCCTGCCGCGTCGCCGTTCGACTCGGCCCTTTGTCGGGTGCGACCGATTGAGCTGGGGCGTGCGTCGCGGCGGCGTGTTCGGCGATCTGCGTGAGCGCAGGCCGCCTCGTAGCCCAGATTGCTGTGATCACGAGCACCGCTACGGCGGGAGCGAGCCAGCGCCAATCCCATAGCCACGACGCGCGAGCAGCTTTGGTTGTCGCCGGCGCGGCTTGTGCGTCGGCTGCCTGCTCCGCGCGGCCCAGCGCGGCAAACTGCTCGCGGCAGCGCGCGCACTTCGAGAAGTGCAGCTCGATGGCCGCCTCTTCTTCGCGATCGAGCGAGCGCTCGAAATACGCCGCGAGGATGTCCGGGGCCGGGCAGTCGTTTGCGGAGTCTGCATCGCCTGCAAGACTGCGCTTCAGCAGGCCGGCCATCGCATCTTCTCGCTCGCGCGAAGCCATGCGGCTATTTTCCTCCATCCCTTAGAACGGGCAAAATTGCGAATCTTGCGCGCGTCACGAATCGTCCCCCGAAGCATTCGCCGCCGTTTCCGTCGCGCGCAATAGGCCGCTCAGGTCGAAGGGCCACTCTTCGCGCGCGTATTCGTAGCAAAGCTGCAGCTGCGCGGCGCTCAGTTGCTTTTCCCTGCGCAGAGCGGCGTCCACGCGCTCGCGCAGGCCGCGCCGCGTTCGTTCGAGCTTGCGCGAGACGGTGGCCTCATGTTCGCGCAGCAGCCGCCCGATTTCGGCGAGCGTTCTTTCATCCGCGTAGTAATACGCGAGGCGCAGCCGGTCTCGCGGCTCGAGAGCGGCCAGCGCGGCGGCGAGCGCCACTTGCAGCAGGCTCAAGTATTTTGCCCTGTCCGGCGCGGGCTGGCTGCGAGCGGCCGTCTGCGCCCGCTCGGCGATTGCGCTGTTCTCGATGCCGGTTTCGTCCTCGATCGGTTCGAGCTTCCGCGCGCGGCGAATCGCGTCGACGTGGCGTTGCGCGAGAATCGCGCGCAGCCACGTGCCCAGCTTGCTGCGCCCGTGAAAATAATCGAAAAGCGACCTGCGCTTTCCTTCGGATTCGCGCAGGCCATAGAGATCGGCATAAAGCGAATCGGCGAGTTCGCGTGCGTCCGAATCCCCGCCGCCGGCGATGGCGCGCGCGGCCCGGTACAACTCCTGGCGGAATTGCGCGACGAAAAATTCCCACGCTGCTTCGCTTCCGGCGCTGCATGCGCACGCGAGCGCGAGGTCCGCGTGATGCAGACCTTCAACGTATCTTCGGATCGCGCCTGAGTCCGGTTTTGCTGAGGCGCCGGCGAAGCGATGCGCGGCGCTACGCGCGAGCGCCGCCTCGAAGTCGGCGCGCGAAAGATTCCACTCGCCTGGCGCCGACGCCTTCTCCCAGCACAGTTTCAGCGTGTTCGCGAGCGAAGCGGGGAATGAAAAAGCAGCATCCTGCGCGGTTGGCGCGCGCTCCGCAGCGCTGGAAGGGGCCGCGGCAAATGGCTGGGCGGGCCGGGAACTCATACCCTGGATGATACCGGAATGGCGCCTGCGGGTTGTATTCGGCTGAGCGGGTGGAGGCGAGTCCGCAACGGCCGCCGAAAGGCGATTCGCGCGGCCGGTGGCGTGGTGCCGGCCGCGATTGTTTAGCGCGGTGGCGTCGGCGCCGACGGCAAGTGCCGGTTGCCCATCCGGGGCGGCCGACCAATGGAAAAGCGCCGGAGACTACAGTACACTGATCTTCCCGTCAGTCCCGCGGAGAGGTGCTGGAGTGGCCGAACAGGGCTGCCTGCTAAGCAGTTACACCCCAAAAGGGTGTCGGGGGTTCGAATCCCCCCCTCTCCGCCATCGTACTATTTCCCTTTAAAACACAGCCTATTTTCATCATGCTACATTCCTGCTACAGTTTTTGGGTGATTTGAAGGGAGTGTGGCCGATGAAAGTCTCGATATACACGCGTAACCGGGACGACGCCGGACGCTGGCGCTACCAACGGGTCAAACAGGGCCGTGGGCACCGCACCGGCGCGGTCAGAGGGCCGTTCCTGCTCCGGTATGCCGTAGACGGCAAGTGGCAGTGGGAACCGGCTGGCGATGATCTGGAAGCCGCTGTAGAGGCCGCTGAGACGCGCGCACAGGCGCTTGAGGCCCAGAGCCGTGGTCTGACCGTTGCCGAGCTAGACGAAGTCACGAACGCTGGGCGCGTGCCGATTAAAGAAGCAGCCGAAGCTTTCCTCAAGCTGAAGGCCGGAAAATCCCCGAAGACGCGGGACGCCTACCGGCTGCACCTGACCGAATTCCAGCAAGCAATCGGTACACGCGTGCGGTTCCTCGACGCCATAGACGCGAGCGTCATGCGGAAGTACCGCGACGCGATGATTGCCAAAGGTCTGTCCCCGAAGACCGCGCATACCCGACTGCTCACCGTCACGTTCCTGCTGAAGAAGAACGGCATGAAGAACCCGCTTGCGTGGGACGAATTCCCGACGTTTGAAGTCGAAGGAGCCGTCCCGTATTCTCCCGACGAACTGAAGAAGCTTTTCTCCGCGATGGACCCGGAAGAGCGCATCCGCTACCGATTTTTCCTTGGCTCTGGGCTGCGTGAAGCTGAAGTGACTTACTGCGCATGGTCCGATCTGGACTTGGTCAAGGGCACAGTCACCGTGCGTGCGAAGCAGGATATGGGCTTCAC
>DATJRU010000068.1:0-7943 GCA_035504455.1 Vulcanimicrobiaceae bacterium | reverse complement strand
CGCAAGAATCCCGGCTTCACCGCCGTCGCCATCCTCACCCTCGCCCTCGGCATCGGCGCCAACACGGCCATCTTCAGCCTGATTGACGCCGTGATGTTGCGCTCTCTGCCGGTAGAGAATCCGGAGCAGTTGGTCCTGCTGAAATGGCAAGCGCATCACGAGCCAAACAATCTTTGGTACTCGAGCTGGGGTGATTGCCTGCCCACCCATCTGCAGCGTGGGGCCTTGAATCCCACCGGCTGTTCCTTCTCGCAGCCGCTTTTCCGCCGCATGGTGCAGGCGAACATCTTTTCGCAAATCGCCGCCTTTGCGAGCGCGGACCGGCTTGACCTGAGCGGCAACGGCCCGGCGGCCGTCATCGATGGCCAGCTCGTCTCCGGAAGTTTTTTTCGTACGATGGGCCTGAAAGCGGCGACGGGGAGGTTGCTTCAGGAAAGCGATGACGCAGCGTCAGCGCCGCCGGTCGCGGTGCTGAACTATGGCTACTGGCAGAGTGCCTTCGGCGGCTCTGCGGACGTAGTTGGCCGCGCCATCGAATTGAATGATGTCCCGTTCACGATTGTCGGCGTGGTCGAATCGCGGTTCGCCGGAATCACTCCCGGCAGCGATTTTCAGATTTGGCTGCCCCTTTCCGATGGGCAGCGAGTCACCGATCCCGCGAGCTGGCGGAACCGCCAGGACGATGTGAGTGAGTGGTGGCTGACCATCGTCGGCCGGCTCCGGCCCGGAACACGGCTGGCGCAGGCGCAAGCGGCCGCGAGCGGCGTTTTTCGCAACGAAATGCTCCATGGAGCCGCACCGCTTTTTAGCAGCGGAGAGAGGGCGAGCAATGGGCTCCCCCAGGTCGCCGGTGAGTCGGCCCCACTATCGTCAGCCGCGGACGATCCCGAAATCAGGCTCGAGCGCGCGCAAACGGGCTTAGCGGGTGCACGTAGCCGCTACGCCGACCCGCTGTATGTCCTGATGCTCTCCGTCGGGGTGATTCTCCTGATTGCATGCGCGAACGTCGCGGGTTTGATGCTCGCTCGAGGAGCCGCACGCCAAAGGGAAATGGCGGTGCGCCTCGCGCTGGGCGCAGGGCGTGGACGGGTTGTGCGCCAGCTCTTCACGGAGAGCCTGATCCTTTCCTTGCTCGGCGGCGTACTGGGCGTTCTGTTTGCCTACGGCGGAACTCGCGCCATCGTTTTGTTTGTCGCGAGCAATGAGGCGCGTCCGTTGGGATTCGCAACGGGAGTTGACCTGCGCATCCTCGGATTCACGGCCGTACTCTCCCTTGCCTCCGGAGTTGTTTTCGGAATTGCCCCGGCGCTCCGCAGCACGCGAGTTGATTTGACGCCAACGCTCAAAGCAGGAGACGGCGCCTCCAGGAGTTCGGCTCGTGTTGGCGGTGGATGGCTCGGCATCGGCAACGCTCTCGTGGTGGCGCAGGTCGCGCTCGCAATGATCGTGCTCGTGGGCGCCGGTTTGCTCGTGAGGACGCTCGCGAACTTGCGCGGCGTCGACGTTGGATTCGATTCGCGCAACATTTTGATTTTTCAGATCGACCCGACCCTCGCCGGCTACAAAAGCGCGCAACTGGACGGTTTCTATCGCAGTCTGCAGGAGCGGCTTGAGGAAACGCCGGGCGTCGACGCCGCGAGCTATTCGACCTTGCCCCTGCTAAGCAACGGTTTGCACGTCACCAGCTTTCCTTGGGCAGGAGCTTCGGGAGGACAGGAAATCGAAACTGACACGCTTGCCGTCGGTCCCGGTTTTTTCGAGACGCTCCGCATTCCGCTGCTCGGTGGCCGGGGATTCAACGCTTCCGATTTCGACTCGCCCGTTCCGAGAGATCGTGCGGCGCCGCCTTCCGCGCCCATTCCGGTGATTGTGAATCAGGTGTTCGTCGCGAAATACCTCGACAAGGGAACTCCTGTCAGCAAGCGATTTGGCGCATCGGAGGCAGGGGCCAGACGCTCGGCAAATCCCGGCTACGAAATCGTCGGCGTAGTGGGCGACGCGAAATATAGTGACCTCCGCCGGGACATTCGCCCCACCGTGTATACGCCTCAGCACGAGGGAGGAGCATCGTTCGAGCTGCGTACACTGGCAAATCCACAGGCAATTCTTCCCGCCGTTCGCGACATTGTGGCGCAAGCGGACCCCAACTTGCCGCTCTTCGGCGTGAGGACTCAGTCGCAGCAAATCGATCGGCTGCTCTTTGAGGAGCGGCTGATCGCACGGCTCTGCGCATTCTTCGGCTTGCTGGCGCTGCTGCTTGCGTGCATCGGCCTCTACGGTCTGCTGTCATACGAAGTTTCGCGTCGCACCCGGGAGATCGGCATTCGCGTCGCGCTTGGCGCAGCTTCACGGGACGTGCTCCGGCTAATCGTCCAGCAGGGCCTCGCGCTCTCCCTCGCAGGCGGTCTGTTGGGTGCCGGCGGGGCGCTTGGAGCGACTCGTTATCTGAAATCGATGCTTTATGGAGTGGACACGAACGATCCCGTGACGATTCTCGCGGTTGGTTCGCTCCTGGCCCTGGTAGCTCTTGCCGCGTGCTGGATTCCGGCGCGAAGGGCGATGCGCGTCGACCCCATGGTGGCGCTGAGGCACGAATGATGATCTCGCGCGGCTCACGTTGTCACGCCTGTCGCGTCTCACATCGCAGCCGGGTGAACGGGTTGGTCCTGAATGATTAGGCTCATCAACGTCGAAAAATCCTACGCATCGGGCGCGGGACGCACCTGGGTTCTCCGCCGTATCGACCTCGAAATCCGCGAGGGCGATTTCGTCACGGTTATGGGACCGTCCGGGGCGGGGAAGTCGACGCTGATGGGCATCATCGGCATGCTCGACGGCGACTGGAAGGGCGAATACTACCTGCTCGACCGCGCCGTCCATAAACTCGACAACCGCCGCCGCGTCGAGCTGCACAAGCAATACATCGGCTTCGTTTTCCAGCAGTATCACCTGCTCGACGATCTTACCGTCGCCGAAAATCTTGATCTGCCGCTTTCTTATCGCGACATTCCGAAATCCCAGCGCCAGGCGCTCGTCGCCGATACGCTCGACCGCTTCCATATCGTCGGCAAGCGCGACCTGTACCCGAGCCAGCTCTCGGGTGGCCAGCAGCAGCTCGTCGCCGTCGCGCGCGCCGTCATCGGCAAGCCCAAATTGATCCTCGCGGACGAGCCGACCGGCAGCCTCCATTCGAGCCAAGGCAAGATGATCATGGACCTGCTCAAGAAGCTCAACGAAGAGGGCACCACCATTGTTCAGGTGACCCACAACGACGCGTGGGCCGCTTACGGCAGCCGCATCATTCAGCTTGCCGACGGCTGGCTTGTGGATGCCCAAGTGAAGACGGGTTCGGCCGGTTGACCGCTCTCGCCGCTGGGAGTATGAAGGGTATGCAAAAGATTCACGATTCGGACTTGCTAGCCATTTTGCGAGTCCTGCGTCTCAGTAGGCAGCAATATCCGGCCGGATTGCATCTCGCTGGATAGTCGCAACGGCCCCGTAAGAGTCCGTGTGGCAACGGAGATGTTTTGTGGGTCGTGGCTTCCAGCCACGACATAAGTCGCGCAAATTCTTCACGGGCTTTAGCCCCTGACGTTCCTGAAGGCTGTTGCCACACAGACTCTGTAAGCGCACATATAGAGGAAGAGTCCCAGAGACGATGCCCGACGAAACCCCCAAGCCGCCGCTCGCAGCCGGTGGCGCCGCACCGGCCGCCGAAATCGGCCACACCGGCGGCGTCTCGTGGTTCGAGGCGCTTTGGCAGGATATTCGCTTCGGGCTGCGCGTCCTGCGCAAGAGCCCCGCCTTCACGATCGTCGCCCTGCTCACCATGGCCCTGGGCATCGGCGCCACCACCGCGATTTTCACAGTCGTCAACGACGTGCTGCTCAAGCCCCTGGATTACCCGGATCCGGACAAGGTCGTCGTGATGATGAACCGCGGTCCGCAGGGCGAGAGCGCCGTTATTTCCATTCCCAAGTACATTCTCTTCACCCAACAGACCAAGATCCTCGACGATTTCTCCATCCACGACTTGGGCGGCCTTCGCGTCAACCTGACCGGCGGCGATCATCCCGAGCAGCTTCGCGCCATGCACGCGTCCGCGAATTTCTTCTCGCTGATCGGCATCAAGCTGGCGATGGGCCGCACTTACACGCCCGCCGAAGACGTGCCCAACGGCCCGCACCTCGCCGTCATCAGCAACGGCCTCTGGCGCGGCCGTTTCGGCTCCGATCCGCACATCCTCGGCAGGACCATCGACCTCGACAACGACCCGTACACCATCATCGGCGTGATGCAGCCCATTCCTTCTCCCGATTTCGCTGACTTCGACATGTACCTCCCGACGCAGCTCGATCCCAATAGCGACAACCAGGGCAACTACCTGATGGGCGGCGCGCGCCTGAAGCCGGGCGTCACGTTGGCGGCGGCCAATGCCGAGCTGAAAGTCGCGAGCCAGGAATTCCAAAGGAAATACCCGAACGCGATGGGTCCCGGCCAGTACTTCGCCGTCGATACGACGCGGAACGTAATGGTTTCCGGCGTTCGCACCTCGCTTCTCGTGCTGCTCGGTGCGGTCGGTTTCGTTCTTCTGATCGCCTGCGCGAACGTCGCCAACCTCCTGCTCGCCCGGACCACGCTGCGCAAGCGCGAGATCGCCATTCGCACGGCGCTCGGCGCGGGGCGCGCCCGGATCGTGCGGCAGATGCTCACCGAGAGCGTGCTGCTGGCCCTCGGCGGCGGCGCGCTCGGCGTCTACGTCGGCTTCGTCGGCGTTCACGCGCTCCTGGCGCTCAATACGAGCGACCTCACGAAACCGGGCGCCATCCCGCGCATCGGAGAAAACGCTTCGGGGATCGTTCTCGATTGGCGCGTGCTGCTGTTTGCTCTGGGCATTTCGCTGCTGGCGGGGCTGCTTGCGGGTATCGTCCCGGCGATCAAAGCCTCGCGCGGCGATCTCGCCACCACTCTCAACGAAAGCGGCTCGCGCTCGGGCACCGGCCTCCAGCACAACAAAACTCGCTCGCTGCTCGTCGTCACCGAAATGGCCCTCGCGATGATCCTGCTCGTGGGCGCGGCGTTGCTCATACGCACGTTTCACGATCTGCGCACCGTGAATCCCGGCTTTGAAACGCATAATGTTCTTACTATGGACATGTCGCTCGCCAGCGCGCGCTTCCAGAAGACTGCCGCCGTCGGCCAACTGGTGCAAGACAGCCGCCAGCGCATTCAGAGCCTGCCCGGCGTCGAAGCCGTCGCCGCCAGTTGCTGCATGCCCCTCGAAGGAGGATATGGCCTGCCGTTCAACATCCAGGGACGCCCGCTGACGAATGGCCCATTCACCGGCGGAGCCGGCTGGCGCAACGTGTCGCCCGGATATTTCGATGTGTATCGCATTCCGCTGATGCGCGGCCGCGAATTTACCGAGCTCGACACGCAGGGCTCCGGCCCCATCGTCGTCATCAACCAAGCCATGGCCAAGCAGTATTGGCCCAAGGGCGACGAAATCGGCGCGCTCATCACCATCGGCAAAGGCGTCGGCCCGCAATTCGCCGATCCTCCGCGCCAGGTCGTCGGCGTCGTGGGCGACGTCCGCGACGGCGCCCTCAACGCCAATCCGTTTCCCGAGATGTACATTCCCATTACCCAGACGCCCGAAGGGATGAACGCGCTCGAGAACAGCATCTCGCCCTTGATCTGGCTCGTGCGCTCGCGCAGCGATCCTTTTTCGCTGAGCGCCGACGTGCAGGGCCAGCTTCGCGACGCGAGCGGCGGCCTGCCCGTGGGAAATATTCGCCTGATGGACGAAGTCGTGCGCGAATCCACGCAGCGCGACAGCTTCAACATGATCCTGCTCACGATTTTCGCGTCGATCGCCTTGTTGCTCGCCGCGATCGGCATCTACGGTGTGATGGCATACTCTGTCCAGCAGCGGACGCAGGAGGTCGGCATCCGTATGGCGCTCGGCGCGAGTCCAGGCGACGTGCGCCGCATGGTCGTGCTGCAAGGGATGCTGCTCGCCGCCATCGGCCTCGTCGTCGGCGTGGCGGGCGGACTCGCGCTCACGCGGCTGATGCGCAGCCTGCTCTTCGAAGTGAAGCCGTGGGATCCGATCGTTTTCGCCACCACGGCGGTGCTGCTCGCGCTCGTGGCGCTGTTTGCCTGCTACTTGCCGGCGGTGCGCGCCTCGCGCGTCGATCCGCTGGTCGCTCTGAGGTACGAATGAGAATGAGGCTTCGATGGACATAGCGCGCCCCGAAATCAAGCGGCGGAAAGCGATGCGCCGCTACATCTATATCGGCGCGGCGCTGCTGATCATCGTGATCATCACGGCGGCGCTCGCCCGCTTGAAGCCCGCCGCGCCCAGCGTCGATCGCTCCACGATCTGGACGGACACGGTGAAGCGCGGCTCGATGCTGCGCGAAGTCCGCGGCCTCGGCACGCTCGTCCCCGAAACCGTGTGGGTAATTCCCGCGGCCACGGACGGGCGCGTCGAAAAGCGCTACCTGCTTCCCGGCACCGCCGTGAAAGCGAGCACGGTGATTCTCGACCTCGCGAATCCGCAGCTTCAGCAGGAAGCGCTCGACGCGCAGTACGCGCTCAAGGGCGCGCAAGCCTCCTACGAGCAGACCAAAGCCGACCTCCAAAACCAGCTGATGGACAAGCGCACATCCGCCGCGTCGGTGTCGTCGCAATACCGCACCGCGGAGATGCAGAAAGACGCCTACGAGCGCCTCGGAAAGCTCGGCCTGAAAGCCGACCTCGACGTGAAGACCGCCGAAGTCCAGGCCGAAGAGCTTGCCAAGGAAAACGATCTCGCGCAGCAGGAAGTCACCACCTTTTCGAATTCGATCGACGCGCAGCTCGCCGTCCAGCAATCGACCATCGACCAGAAGCGCGCTCTCTACGAGCTGAAAAAATCGCAGGTCGACGAGCTCCACGTGCGCGCGGGCGTCGACGGCATCCTGCAGGAACTCGACGTCGACGTTGGCCAGCAGGTCACGTCCGGCGCCGCGCTCGCGAAAGTCTCGCAGCCCGCCGAACTGAAAGCCGCGCTGCAAATCGCCGAGACCCAGGCGAAGGACATTCAGCTCGGCCAGAAAGCCTCGATCGACACGCACAACGGCATCATTCCGGGCCACGTGATGCGCATCGATCCCTCGGTCGCCAACGGCACGCGCACCGTGGACGTGAAACTCGATGGCGCGCTCCCGAAGGGCGCGGTGCCCGATCTCAGCGTCGAAGGCACCATCGAAATCGAGCGCCTCGCGGACGTCCTCTACGTCGGCCGCCCCGTGCACGGCGACGCCGACAGCACCGTCGGCCTCTTCAAGCTCACCGACGGCGGCAGCGAAGCCGTGCGCGTCCCCGTCGAGATCGGCAGCGAGTCGGTGAACACCATCGAGATTCGCAAAGGCCTCGACGTCGGCGACACGGTGATCCTCTCGGACATGTCCGCCGAGGACAACTACGACCGCGTGGAACTGAAATAGCGGAGCCGTGCTGCTTTTGGTGGATGCGCGAATGCGCGACGGTTTACCGGTGGAAGCGTAGGGCTTCAGCCCTGCGAAAAGGCGCCCGAGTGAAATCGGCTTTAGCCGCGGGCCTTCGGCCCTTTGATTCGACAAGGAGACGACGATGAACGCCACAGCCCAGCCCCAGTCTCAGTCGCAGGCATTGATTCGCCTCGAAGGCATCGCCAAGGTATTTCACACGGACGAAATCGAGACGCACGCGCTGAGCGGCGTCCATCTCGAAATCAAGAACGGCGAATTCATCTCGATTTCCGGCCCCTCCGGCTGCGGCAAGTCGACGCTGCTCTCGATTCTCGGCCTGCTCGATTCGCCCACGGGCGGCAACTACTGGATTCACAACGATCACGTCGAGAATCTTTCCGTGTCGGACCGCACGCGCATCCGCAATCGCGAGATCGGCTTCATCTT
>DATJRU010000067.1:0-3847 GCA_035504455.1 Vulcanimicrobiaceae bacterium | reverse complement strand
CGGCGCAGCTTATTCCGTCCGCTTGGCGTGGCGGTCGAGGCCGGCCTGGTGCAGGATCAGCTCGGTCGCGCGGCCGGCGCTGTCTGTGACGAATGTGATTTGTGCATCCACGACCTTCAGAAAATACTCGCGCTCGCTCTCCGGGAAGATTTCGAATCTCTGCTGCCCGGTAGCCTGTTCGAATAGGTGATCGCCATCCCGCGTAATAGTGATGAGGAAAGTGGGAGCCAACTGATAGGTCCCAACATAGCCATCGAATATCTTCGGGTCCACCGCGACCTGCGTGTACTGTTTCGGCGGTGCGAGCAGACGCCGCCCGATATCGTCAACTCCGGCCGCGGTGGACGTGTTCGATAGCACCACCACGCCGATGCCCGCTGCCGGATCGAAACCCATGAATGAGCGGTAGCCTCCGGTGCCGCCGTTGCGCCAAACAATTTCTTTGCTGTTGGCGGTGACGATAAGCCAGGCAAGCCCGGTCTCAAGTCCCGGCTGCCCGGTGGGCCGCCGAACCTTCAGCATCGCAGCCATCGCCGGCGCGAGCGGTGACTTGGTATAGCCGAGATTCGCGGCCAGAAAAGTCAGCATGTCGCTGGCGGTGGAGCGCAAAGCGCCGGCGCCTGCGAGCGCGGGGAAATCCCAGTTCGCGACCGGCTCCAGTCCCTGATTATGTCCTACCGCCAGCCGTGCCTTCATTTCCGGCGTCAGCGTGATCCGCGTGTCCTTCATCCCCAGCGGATCGCAGATGCGCGAACGCACGAGCGCCTCGTAACTCATTCCCGCACGCAGCGCCAGCACATGGCCCAGCAGCCCGCCCCCAAGATTCGAGTATTCGTATTGCGAGCCCGGGTCGCGATTGAGCTGGTAGCTCGAAAGGAACTGGTAAAGATCGGCGACCGTGTAACTCGCGTACGGATTGTCCGGATTCTTGATTTGCAAGTTCGTGGGCAAGCGTGGCAGGCCGGAGGTGTGCATTGCCAGATCGACGAGCGTGATCTGGCGGCCGTTCCGCTGCGGCATTCTCACACTGGCCGGAAGATAGCTGCTGACGGGATCGTCCAGCGCCACCTCGCCGCGCTGCACCATGTCTGCCAGCAACAGCGAAGTAAAAACTTTCGTCAGCGAGCCGATTTCGAAGACGGTGTCGCTGTTGAGCGGCCGCGAATCGCCCTGCCCCAGATGTCCGTACGCAATCACGCGCCGCCCCTCCGGTCCGATCACGCCGACCACGATGCCGACGCTTTGATGCTGGACGTCGATTCGATCGACGAGGATTTGCCGAATTTCAGAATCCGATGGCATGGCGGATTTCGCAGCCTCCTGGGCCGTCGCGACGGAGGTCAGTGCTACAAGCGCGAACAACAGAATCCCGCGGCGCATCGCACTCCTTCTTTCACGGTGGCCTGAGTGTCGCGCGCTCGCTCCGATTCAGTTCGTTGGTTTCGTGCTGGAGTTCGTACGAGACTTGCTCAACACGCGCCACAATCCCGCGAAGAGAATCAGCGCGGCGCCGATTCGCACGGCGCGGTTCTGTGATTCCGCGAAGAGCAGGCCGAAAGCGAGGAACACGAATGCGGCAGCGAAATATTCCCAGAGACTTCGCCCTCGAGACCGTGTGTCGAACGCCGTGTTCTTGTTGCGCGCCGGATCTTCTCGTCTGGATCGTTTGCTGCCCGCCGCGGCAGGCGTCAAGCCGCCTCCGTACGCTGCGGAGGCCATCTGCATGAGGGACAAAATCGTTAGCGCGAAGCCGCCGTCTCGAAAGAGCGCCCAGCCCGAGATCGCCAAATCGGGGCGCGCGGTGGAAAGCATGGTTTGCGACAGGCACGCCAGGCTCACGCCAGTTGCCGCCCTCAGGCTTAATTGCCGCGCCGACCGGCTGGTCATGTAGGCGTCCGCGAGCCTCAATCCCAATAGCCCGCTGAACACTTCGATCAGGATGCGCAACAGTTGCGGCTGCTGCAAGAATCCCGCGGCGCCGTTATGGCCATCGCCGGCAAAAAAGCAGAAATACAGCGCGAGCGCTTCGAGGAGAACCACTCCCGGGTCCGACGTCCGCCGAATCTGGCTCGCCACCACCAGCGGCACGGTGACCGCCGCGTCGGCTGCGTACTGCGTCGGGCTCTTGTATCGCTCGTACAGGTCGCCGAGGACTTCTTCCCGGCGCGCGGGCGGGGTAAGCAGCGCAACGATCATCTCGAGTTTTCTGGGAGGCGCCTGTTTCGTCACGTTGTCCCCTTGCCCCATTGCCTTCCCCACTTCCGTTCCCACTCTTTACCCCACGCTTCGACGCTGCTATCCCAGATTCTCTTCGCGGTGGCGGCCGATTCTCGCAGCGCGCGTTCGCCCAGCGCTTCGAGCTTGTAGCAACGCTTGGCGCGCCCGCCGCGTTCGGGCGTCGGGTCCGAAAACCACGACGCGAGGTAGCGCTTGTCCTCGAGGCGATCGAGCGTCACGTAGATCGCGCCGAGCGATACGGCCTTTGGCTGCGCCAGTTCCTGCACCTTCGCGTGAATCGTCACGCCATACGCGTCGTCCCGCAGCGTCAGAATCGCCGTCAGCACCAGCTGTTCGAATTGCCCGAGTCCGGT
The DNA here is from genome assembly GCA_035504455.1 of Vulcanimicrobiaceae bacterium. Classification (GTDB taxonomy): domain Bacteria; phylum Acidobacteriota; class Terriglobia; order Acidiferrales; family UBA7541; genus Palsa-295. Next base: position 1,256 of record DATJRU010000067.1, on the reverse strand, counting down.
TACCTTCTCCATTTGTCCAACTGTGTAGTATAAATCACAGCCCCTGTCAAGCGTTTCCCCGGCCGCCCTGCTCCAAATGTCCGGCGAGCGCTAAAATCGCATCTTTCACTTCAACGATCGGCCCACCTAAATCTCGGCCCGGCAGTCGCTTGCGCTAATCGACAATGGCGTGTCGATTTGCATGGTGTGATAGCGTGGATGTAGGGATATATGCGTTGGGAAAACAGGATCGAGGCAGGACGACGGCTCCTCGAACGAGGAGCGCAACCGATTCGCCGATCCCTGCTCCCTTGCATCCCTACCTCATTTTTCCTCGGTTTTCTAATCGACATTCGGCGATTAGAAATCGCTGCAACTCACGGAAAACAAACGATGGCGACCCATTCTAATCGACACAGTAAGAGAGGGTCGCCAAGATGACAAAAGCCGCCGAAAATCGCCTGAAAAATTCCGCGAGTCCGTATCTTCGCTCGGCCGCGCATCAGCCCGTCGACTGGCACGAGTGGGGCGAAGAGGCATTCGCCAAGGCGCGCGCGGCCGGGAAGCCCGTCCTGCTCGATATCGGCGCCGTCTGGTGTCACTGGTGCCACGTGATCGACCGCGAAAGCTACGAAAATCCCGAAATCGCGGCGATGATCAACCGGCTTTACATTCCCGTGAAGGTCGATCGCGACGAGCGCCCCGACGTCGACGCGCGCTATCAATCCGCGATCAGCGCGATTTCGGGGCAAGGCGGCTGGCCGCTCACCGCCTTCCTCACGCCCGACGGCAAGCCCTTCTTCGGCGGCACGTATTTCCCGCCCGACGACGCCATGGGCCGCCCCGGATTCAAGCGCATCCTCGCAGCGATCTCGGACGCCTTCGAAAAGCGCCGCGCCGAAGTGGATAATTCCGCGCAAGCCCTCGAACAGGCGGTCGCGAAAGCCGAAATCTTTCAGGGCGCGCGCGGCGAATTCGATGCGCGCGTCGTCGACGCTGTGGTCGACTCAGCCGTCAAGCGTTTCGACCCCACGCACGGCGGATTCGGCGACGCCCCGAAATTCCCGCACTCCTCGGCGATCGATCTATTGCTCGAGCGCCAGAAATGGCCCGGCGGCGAGCAGTTGCAGGCCATTGTCGAAAAAACGCTCGACGGCATGGCCGCCGGCGGCTTCGCCGATCAGATCGGCGGCGGATTCCATCGCTACTCCGTCGACGAGCGCTGGTGCGTCCCGCACTTCGAAAAAATGTCGTACGACAATTCCGAGCTCCTGAGA
>DATJRU010000066.1:0-8490 GCA_035504455.1 Vulcanimicrobiaceae bacterium | reverse complement strand
GCGCTCGCAACCCCGCGTCTGGCGACGCCGCGCCACAGCGTGCCTGCCGGCAGCGTGGCCATCGCGGACAGCCAGACCGGCGTGTATCCCTTCGCCACTCCCGGCGGATGGCGACTAATCGGGCGCACGCCCGTCGCGATGTTCCGCCTCGATCGCGAGCACATGAGCTTCCTCTCGGTCGGCGATCGGGTGCGCTTCACGCCAATTTCGCCCGCGCAGTTCGCGGCCTGGAAAGATCGATGAAGGCGATTCAAGTTCTAGCGCCCGGCCTGCTTACGACGGTGCAGGATCTGGGGCGGCAAGGATTCGGTCCGATGGGCGTTTCGCCGTGCGGGGCGGCCGATCCGGTGGCGCTGCGGCTTGGAAACCGGCTTGTCCTGAACGACGAAAACGCGGCATCGCTCGAGATGACTCTGGTCGGAGGGACGTTTCTTTTTCCGGACGGCGCCGTCGTCGCGCTGGCCGGCTCTGATTTTGGTGCCGCGCTCGATGGCGCCGGCGTCGATCTGTGGACGTCCGCCGAGGTGCGGCCCGGGCAAGTGCTCTCTCTGGGGCCCACTCGCTCGGGCGCCCGGTGTTATCTCTGCGTGCGGGGTGGAATCGACGTGCCGCTCTTTCTCGGCAGCGCGTCAACGCATCTTGTCATCGGTCTCGGCGGCTTCGAAGGCAGGCCGCTCCGAAAGAGCGACGTCCTGCGAATCGGTTCGTCAGCCGGCACTTTCAGCCGACGCTCGGTTGCGCCCGCAAAGTCGGCGAGTTTGTCGACGCGCAAGATTCTCCGCTTCACGCCGGGACCGCAGGCGGCCTGGTTTCCCGCATCATCGCTGCGTGCATTCCGTGATGCCACCTATCGGGTTTCCGAGCAATCCAATCGCATGGGTCTTCGTTTGGAGGGGCCGCTCTTGGCTCAAACTCCTGGACGTGAAATGATCACCGAAGGGGTTTCCCTCGGCGCGATTCAAGTGCCGGCTGGAGGCGCGCCCATCATTTTGTTTGTCGATCAGCAGACGACCGGCGGCTATCCGAAGATCGGAAACGTGATCTCCGCCGATCTCCATCGCGTCGGCCAGCTTCGCCCTCGCGACGAGATTCGGTTCGAGCAAGTTACATGGGAGACCGCGAGAGACTTGCTGATCGAACAGGAAAAGTCGCTTTCATCGGATGACATCTTCCTCGATTAAGACAATGAAGCGCATCGACCTGAATTGCGATATGGGGGAAATTCCCCAGGCCATTGCCGACGGCACGCAGGAATCGCTGATGCCCTCGCTCACTTCCATCAACATTGCGTGCGGCGGACACGCGGGCGACGCATTCACGATGAAAGCGACGATCGAGCAGGGCTTGCGCTGGAAGCTCGCGATCGGCGCGCATCCCGGATATCCGGACCGCCTGAATTTCGGGCGCCTCGCGCTCGATCTGCCGCCGGAAAAGATCGCCGAAACCGTGTTCGAGCAGGTGCGCGCGCTGGCGGAAATCGCCGCTGCCTGCGGCGCGGCGGTCACGCACGTCAAGCCGCATGGCGCACTGTACAACCAGGCGGCAACCGATCGCGCGCTGGCGCGAGCAATTGTCGACGGAGTTCGCCGTTGGAGTCGCGACGTCACACTTGTGGGCCTGGCAGGATCGGCGATGCTCGAGGTGTTTCGCGATGCAGGCTTCCGCGTCGCCGCTGAAGCTTTCGCCGACCGCCGATACGAGCAGGACGGGGCCCTGCGCTCGCGAAAATTTGACGATGCGCTACTGCGCGATCCGTCCCAAGCAGCGCAACAAGCATTGCTCATCGCCGAGCACGGCTCGGTGTTTGCGTCGAACGGCGCCGAAGTCGCGGTCGGCGCGCAGACCATCTGCATTCATGGCGATACTCCGGGGGCGCCGGAGATCGCCGCAGCCGTCGCGCAGGCCTTGCGGCACGCCGGCATCGAACTGCGCGCACTGGCACGCTTCTAATCACCCGAAAGTCCTCCAAATTCTACGGTTTTCCCGGTATTGCGGCGGCTCGACCCGCGCCAGACACTGGCACTGCGAGCGGAATACCGGGCCCCCGCAGCCAGCAACTCGCTGCGCGCCATCGAGCAGAACCCAGCTCCAACCGGCGCACCCAAACGACATGAAGACTTTCCTCTGGATCTCGGGCCTGCTGATCGCTCTGTCGCTTCCCTATTCGATGCTGGCCTCCAGCGAACCAAGCGCCGCCGACATCATTTCGCGCTCGGCGCAAGCCTTGCAACGCGATTGGGACGCCGATCCTCAGTACGATTGCACCGAGCGGGATCGCACCAGCAAGGGCAGCAAGACTTTCCAAGACATCATGATCGACGGTTCGCCCTACCAGCGCCTGACTGCGGTCAACGATCGGCCTCTTTCCCAAGCGCAGCAGGTGGACGAACAGCAGAAACTCCAGCAGACCATCGCGAAGCGGAAGGCCGAATCACCGGATGACCGGTCGCAGCGCATCGCCAAGTACGAACAGGACAGAAAGCGCGATCACGAGTTAATGCAGGATCTGACTAAAGCTTTCGATTTCAGGTTGGTGGGCCAGGGCAGAATGGACGGGCACGAGGTCTACGCGCTGGACGCCAGGCCCCGGCCCGGATACCAGCCGACCAGCAAGGAAACGCAAGTATTGACCGGGATGCGGGGCAAGCTGTGGATCGACAAAAAGACGTTTCAGTGGGTGAAGGTCGAGGCGGAAGTGATCCACCCGGTCTCGATCGAAGGATTCCTGGCGCGCGTCGAGCCGGGCACGCGGTTCGAACTCGAAAAGAAGCCCGTCTCGGATACCGTCTGGCTGCCGACGCATTTCTCGATGAGGTCTCGCGCCAAAATTCTTTTCGTATTCGGCAAGGACGGCTCGGAAGACGATACCTATTTCGACTATCACCCCGCGAAGCAACAGCAATGAACGCGCCTTGTACCATATCGTTTGGGCAGGTCCTCAGAGTCCTTCCGCCGATTGCGCTCATCGAATAAAATAGGTCTCATCGGATGAGAACACGGCTCTTTGTTTTCCTGGCCACCTTTCAATCGCTGCTGCTCGCCTTCCACTGGCTCGTGTATCAAACGTGGACCTCTTTCCGGCAGGCGCCCGATCCTCCCGGCATTTCGTGGCTGGCGGTCGTTGTAATGGCGCTGTCCCTCACGTTTACGACGGCGTCGCTGCTCGCGCGCAAGTATTCGCAATTTCCGGTGCGCCTGTACTACACAGCGGCCGCGATCTGGCTCGGATTTTTCAGCTTTTTCTTTCTGGCGGCGTGCGCATCGTGGATAGTCTACGGCGTTTCGCGAGTTTTGCGGCTCGGCTGGTCGCAACCGTATATCGCGCTGGTGCTTTTCGGCGCGGCGCTTCTCGCCGGCCTGTACGCCATGTTCAATTCGGCCTACACGCGCGTGACGCGCGTCTCGGTGAAGCTGCCGAATCTTCCCGTGTCGTGGCGGGGCCGCGTGGCCGCGCTGGTGACGGACACGCACCTCGGCCACGTCCGCGGGCGGCGGTTTGCGCAGCGGATCGTTGGGATGCTCGCCCGGCTGGCGCCGGATATTGTGCTCATCGCCGGTGACATGTACGACGGTACCAAGGTGAACGCGCCCAAACTGGCCGCGCCGTGGCATCAAATGGCGGCGCCGTTCGGGACGTATTTCATCGCCGGAAACCATGAAGAGTTCGGCGACTATTCGAAATATCTCAGCGCGGTGCAGCACTCCGGCGTGCGCGTGCTCAACAACGAAAAAGTCGTCGTCGATGGTTTGCAACTCGTCGGCGTGCATCATCACGATTCCGTGCAGCCCGAACATTTTCGCGGCGTGCTGCGGCGCGCCGAGCTCGATCCGGACGTCGCGAGCATTCTGCTGACGCACGCGCCGCACCACCTGCCCGTCGCCGCGGACGAAAAAATCAGCCTGCAGCTTTCCGGGCACACACACGGCGGCCAGTTCTTCCCGTTCACGTGGATCACGTCGCGGATTTACGGGCCGTTCGTTTACGGCTTGCAGAAGCTCGGCGACCTCTTCGTCTACACGTCGTGCGGCGCCGGCACGTGGGGCCCGCCGATGCGGCTCGGCACGAATCCGGAAATCGTGCTGATCACCTTTGAGTGACCGCCTCGCTTGACAGAGCCTCCGGGTTGCTGTTACTAACTCCGCATGAAAACTCGACTTATCGCAGTCGCTTCACTCGTATTGTCGTTCGCATGCGCGGCGGCGCGGGCGCAGGAGCCCGTGGTGCCGGCGGCGGACCCCGAATCCCTTTTCACCGATCCCAATCCGCAGCTCAACGCCAATAAACAGGTGGCGCTGCACATCGAGCGCGATCTGCTCGAGGCGAATCACTGGGACGAAGCCGGCAAGTACATCACCGATCGCTACCTGCAGCACAACCCGATGGTGAAGTCCGGGCTCGCGCCGGTGGTGGCGTTCTTCGAGGCTACGCGGAAGCCCTCGCCGATTCCGGAGCACATGAAGACGCCGGTCGTCGCGGTCGTCGCGGAAGGCGATCTCGTGATTGTGGTGACGGCGCGCACGCTGAAAAATCCGCGCGACCCGTCGCAAACATACACGACATCATGGTTCGACATGTGGCGGATCAAGGACGGTAAAGCGGACGAGCACTGGGACGCAGCGACGCTTCCCGCGCTGGGCGCTACCGCCGGACCGAAGGCCGACAACTAACCGAGAATTTCGAGACGCGGAGATGCGGCTGACGCGCGCGCTGCGGTGTGGAAATCTCTCTTCCGGCGAGAGCAAAAACATTGCGCTCGTCGGGAGTTAAAAAGGCGAATTTGGTCGCAAATAACGCGGGTTTGGCGGCTTTCGCCACCTTAATGCGAAAAGCGGAAGCGCAAGACTTCAACCTTCACTTGAAGCCGGCCATCGCGCCGCTTGAGGCGCGCTTCGCGGCATGGGAAAATCCATGCGGATCGAAGCGCGCCCGATCGAAATCAAAATTCGAAACCTAGGATAAATCCGGCACAATGCCCAACGCTACAGACGACCCCAGGAATCCGATTTTCAACGACAACAAACTGAAGCTCGGCACGTTCTGCACGAACACGATCTCGAACATGACGTTCATCCCCGAGTTGCTGAAGCCGACTTGGGCGAACACGCTGGCCGCGGCGCGAATCGCCGATGAGGCGGGACTCGAAGCGGTGGTCCCGATCGCGCGATGGAAGGGCTATCTCGACGACAAGCCGGATCACCCGTCGAACGAGGTGCTCGACGTTTTTGCGTGGGCGGCGGCAATGGCACAGGCGACCAAATACGCGGCGGTGTTCGCGACGTCGCACGCGCCGACGATGCATCCGGTAGCCGTGGCGAAGCTCTCGGCGACGATCGACGCGATTTCGGGCGGGCGCTTTTGCCTGAACATTGTGGGAGGCTGGAACCGGCGCGAGTTCGACATGTTCGGCATCGACCTGCTGGAACACGATCAGCGATACGTGTACCTGGAAGAGTGGCTCCAGATTTTGCGCAAGCTCTGGACCGCGCCGGCCGAATTCGACTACGAATCGAAAAACTTCCGCTTGAAGAAGGCGATCTCGCGCCCGCAGCCGTTGCAAAAAGACGGCATTCCGATCATGAACGCGGCGCTCTCGCCGGTCGGCATGCGCTTTTCGGCGAAGAATTCGCAGATCGGGTTGATCAGCTTGCAGGGAGATTCGCCCGAGGGATGGCGGCCCGGCATCGAAGCGTACAAGAAGATGGCGCGCGAGGAATTCGGCCGCGAAATTCAGTTGTGGACGAACGTGGCGGTGGTCCAGCGCGACACCAAGAAGGAAGCCGAGGACTACCTGAACCGGTACGCCGTCGAGTATTCGGATAACGAGGTACTCGACAGCATCGTCGCCACGATCAGTAAGGAAAACAACATTCCGATGGGTTCGCCGGTTCTTGCGGCGATGCGCTGGCGGATGGCGGTGGGGGCCGGGCCGGCGATGATCGGGACTGCGGAAGGGCTCGCCGAACAGCTTGTCGCGATTTCGAAGGTGGGCATCGACGGCGTGCTTCTGACTTGGCCGGATTATATTGATGGCGTGCGGCGGTTCACCAAGCAGGTGCTGCCGCTGCTGGAACACGCGGGGCTGAGGAAACCGTTTCGTCCTGCGTGATCGCGGCGAGGATGATGCGCCTCGCCGGGTGATTTGGCGTCGTCAGACCGTAATCGCGCGTTTCGCGAAATTCAGCGCGTCGCCTGAAGGCGGAGACATGCTGCCGGTGAAGCTGCGCATCGGTACGCGCTTCGCGCGCTCGATTTTATGTCGGGGCTGGAAGCCCCGACCCCCTAAGTCCGGAAACCCAAAAACCCGCGGCTGAAGCCGGCTCCTTAGCGCACCTTTTCGCGGGCCTGAAGAGTATGTGTGGCAACCGCCTTCAGGAACTTCAGGGGCTAAAGCCCGCGAAGAATTTGCGCGACTTATGTCGTGGCTGGAAGCCACGACCCACAAAACATCTCGATTGCCACACAAACTCTGAAGGCCCGCTCTTCCACCGACACCGTCGCGCTTGGGCGCATTCACGAAGAGTCCGGGTCTACGTTGTCACACCGACTCTGAGGGTCCGCTCTTCCAAGTGTGAATCGGCGCGCATTCGCGCTGCCAACAAGCTAAGGCCGCGGAAGCGCGCTTGTCTCCTCCCGCGAGATCTGAAGGCTTGGGCTGGCACCGAAATCGGTTGCGCCGCGGGCGCGCGGTTGCGTTAGACTGAGCGGTTATGAAAAACGCGCTCATAGGTGTTGGTTCCCGCTGTAGGAAGGCTTCCCTATTTTCCGCAATTGTGATGGGCCTGCTCGCGTGCGTGTGTGTTCCTGCGACGTTGCGAGCGCAAACGCTTGGCGGAGTGGATGCTCCCGAGGTGCCGCCGTATTCGTCGAAATCGACGGCGCTGCCGCCGATCTTGAAGGGCGTGAACTTCGAGCAGCGGCTGGGCGCGCAGATTCCGCTAGACGCGACGTTTCAGGACGAGAATGGCAAGACGGTCGAGCTGGGATCGTACTTCGGGAAGAAGCCGGTGGTGCTGATCCTGGCGTACTACCGCTGCCCGATGCTGTGCACGCTGGTGATGGACGGAGCGGCGAAGGCGTTCAAGCAACTGAGCTTCGATCTGGGAGATCAGTACGATGCGATTACGGTGAGCTTCGATCCCCGCGATACGCCCGCGGATTCGAAGGTGCACCAGGCACAATATCTCAAGGTCTACGGACATCCGGAAGCCGCGAGCTCCTGGCATTTTCTCACTGGAACGAAGGATCAGATCGACCGGCTGACGGACGCGGTGGGATTTCACTACGCGTACGACCCGCGGACCGGGCAGTACGTTCATACAGCGGGGATCGTGGTGATCACGCCCGAAGGCAAAGTGGCGCAGTATTTCTACGGCGTCACATTCGATCCGCAATTCCTGCGATTGGCGCTGGTGCAGTCGTCGAAAGAGAAGATCGGGTCGGTGGTCGACCAGATCCTGCTGTATTGCTGCACGTATAACCCGGACACGGGAAGGTATGAGGCGACGATCGGGCGTGTCCTGCAGATTGCGGGCGCGCTGACGATTTTGGTGATCGGCGCCGGATTGTTTTGGCTGCACCGCGCGACGAAGAACAAGGGCGGCGGCGCTCAACCGGCGTGAGGATGTAGTGCGGTCGAGAGTCTAGAGTTCAGACTTCAGAGTAGGCCCGATACAACCGTCAATCGTCCCTCCGGGACTTGTCCCTTGCCTCTAGCTTCCCGGCACTCCGCGCCTGCCTTGCCGGCAGGCGGCTGCGTGCCGGGCTAGTTACAATCGCGCTTCCGGCGCTTTTCCGCACGGCAAAACCGGCTAGCTCGAAAGGTTCGTGCCGGATCTTTAATCACTCCGGCGCCGTCGTCTGCTGTGACGGGTGTCGGCGGGTGGAACGAAGCTGCCCAGAGTTACGCGCAGCAATGTCTTAAGTGTTTCGTCGCGGTGGAAGGCGCGAGCGGAAGAGGGATCCTTCGCTGCGTCCCGCGCGCGAAAGACGCGCGAGAGGCAAGACGCGGGACTCCGCTCGGGATGACGGATTGCGTGTCGGCGCGGGACATAGGCTGCCCCACCGAGAAAAATGTGCTGACCGAAACGGCGTCGACCGTCGATTGCGCCTTCTCTTGCCACACGCAAAGAAGGGCGCCCGCCCGAAACCAGGGGCGGCCGCTACAAAATCTCAGTGAAAAATGGCGAGCGCGACACGGGTGGTTTTCGCGGCATGGCGGGATTTTGGGCGGCGCGGGCGATGCGCAGCGTATACAATGGGGAATTGCGCGGTGGGGCGGGGGCGCACAGGCATGGTCACTCTTGAAACAATCAAAGCGGCGCGCGAGCGGATCGGCGACTCCGTTTTTATTTCGCCTTTTATGCGCTCGGAAACTTTTTCCAAGCTGACGGGCAACTCGATTTACCTGAAGCTGGAAAACCTGCAAATGACCGGCTCCTATAAGGAGCGCGGCGCGCTGAACAAAATCCTGCTGCTCACGGACGACGAAA
>DATJRU010000065.1:0-3893 GCA_035504455.1 Vulcanimicrobiaceae bacterium | reverse complement strand
ACGAGCCAGGAGACGGCCGACGTGCTCATCCCGGGCGAGAAGACGTGCGAGCAATGCCACCATTCCGGTGCGAACGCCGCGGAATCGCGCTGCTTCGAATGCCACACGTACCACGATTGGAGCAAGCAGAAACAGGTGAAGGGCACCGCGCACGTCACGTGGTGGTTGCGCCTGACCGGCAAAACGCCGTCCTTAGCCGCCAACTGAGCGTTGCGTCTAATCTAAATTCCCAACAAATTGGTTTGCAGTTTGGTGTAGCCGTGCTCGGTAGCCCAGAGGTTGAGCGGGATCGTGGCGAGCTCGTCGACGACCGGCAGCGCGAGACCGTTTTTCGAGAGATCGACCGTCTTGATGTAGCTGTGGCAGGAATCGCAAGCCTCGACGCGGACGTGGCCGAATTCTTCTGCTGAATAGACGGCGAGCTTGTAGGGGTTCTCCTCGCCGCACGAGGGGCAAACGAGGCGCCGATACTCCCACTCGTGGGCGCAGAGCGCGCAGATCAGCGAACGCTTCGCGCCATCTCCTTCGGGGCGTAGTACGCCGACCTGAGGCTTCGTGCCGCAGACGGGACAGTGCGACGGCGTCGCGTGAATCGGATACTGGCGCGTGTGGTCGGCGAGATATTCGGCATACGGCTGGAGAAACGTCCACGCAATCAGCTCTTCGGCCGGGCTCGCGGCGTACGAATCATTCGCGGCGGGCGCGCCGGTCTCGTCCGCGGCGTCCGGCGCATCGTGCCAGAATCCGAAAAGCAGCTCCTGCCAACGGCTGGGACTGGCTGCGGCCAGTTCGCGAGCGGCTTGCGCGACGGGGCCGGGAGCGCACCCTTCGATTTGCGAGAGAAACGAAGGGAAGAGCGGCAGCAAGAGGGACGAGTCGAATTCCTGGCGAAGCGCGCCCTGCGGGCGGGCGTGCATGTCCGCGCCGCGAGCCGCCTCCATTCGGGCGTAGAGTTGCTTTTGAGCCCTGGCGACGGTGCGATAAAAGATCAGGCCCTCGGACGCAAAAGGGTGCTTCGAGGCGAGATCTTCCGCGCGGCGAATCCGCGCGTCCCAGGTGGAAGGTTTCATCTTCGCGCGATCGGCTGGTCCTTTACCTTTTCATACCACAGCCGGTGGAACGTCCAGGCCCAGGCGCGCGTCACGCCGCCATGAATCATGGAGCCGAGGCTGCCCTCTTCGAGGACCGTGCTCATGTAAACGTGAATCATGAAGAGACCGATCGTGATGAGAGCGACGCTGGCGTGAATCAGAACCGCCGCATAGCGCAGATAGCGCCAGCTCCACGGGAGCGCTTCCGTGTACCACAAGACGACGCCCGAGAGCAGCATCAGGATCGTACCGTAGAAAATGCCCCAGAAAAAAAGCTTCTGCCCGAAGTTGAAGCGGCCGACGGGCGGGAGCTTTTCGTCCTCGTTCTTGATGTAATCGGGCATGGCCTTGGCCCACGCGCGGTCGTTGTCGTCGACTTCCATGTCGGCGTGCCATTCTTTGAACGTCCAGAAGAGCGACACGGTGAAGATCAGTCCGACCCATGGGTGCCAGAATCGCGCCGTGGGCGCGCCGCCGACGATCGTGGCGAGCCAAAAGAGGTACGGCGACCAGAAGGCCAGGCCGGTAATGAGCAGGTAGGTGTAGCTGAGCGCGCCGATCCAGTGATTGATGCGTTCGCCGAAGGTGTACCGCGGAATAATTTGATCGTCGCGGCTAGCGGCGGTGGACATTACCTCCGTGCTCATGGCCGCCTCCCATTCTCCGAGTCGATAGGCTCTTCCTTCTTCGGGCCGAAGCGCAAGTAGTGAATCGCCAGACCGAAGAGTCCGCCGATCATCGCGACGTTGCCGATCCACTTCAGCGGCTTCTTCCAGAGCTGTACGCTCCAGGGAACGTGCGGATCTTTCGGCAGCCCGCCGTAGAGTTCCGGATTCTGCGCGTCGTGCAGGACGTAAATCACGTGTGTGCCGGAAACTCCCGGGGGATCGTAAACGCCGGCATTGGCGAAGCCGGAGTGCGTGCGGAGCTGCTCCGCGCGCTTTTCCGCCAGCTCCTTCATTTCCGTCTTGGTGCCGAAATGAAGGCAGCCGGTCGGGCACGTCTTGATGCAGGCGGGCTCGAGCCCCTGCGTGACGCGGTCGTTGCAGAGCGTGCACTTGAAGACCTTCCGCGCCTTGGGGCTGAACTTCGGGATGTTGAACGGGCAGCCCGTCATGCAATAGCCGCAGCCGATGCAGTTCGCCTCCTGAAAGTCGACGATGCCGTTGGCATACTGCACGATCGCGCCGTCGGCAGGGCACGCGGCCAGGCATCCGGGCTCCTCGCAGTGCATGCACTGATCCTTGCGCATCAGCAGCATCAGGCCGTGGTCGGGGTCTTCGTGCTCGTTGAACTTGATTAGGTTCCAGTAGTTCCACGCCGTTTCCGGCATGGTCTGGTATGTGTTGTCGAAAGTGGTTTCGGTAAGCGGGTAGCCGTTCCACTCAAGGCACGCGACCTCGCAAGCTTTGCATCCGATGCACGTGGTGGTGTCGACCAGCTTGCAGACCTGGAACTCGCGGTTCAGCCCCGCTCCGGGAACGACGCCCGGGTGGCCCGAAATTCGGATCAGTTCCGTTGACGCCTGGCTCATGGTCCGCTCCCCTATGCTTTCTCGAGCTTCACGAGGAAGCCCTTGGATTCAGGAGTGTGGGCGTTCGGGTCGGTTACCGCGGGCGTCAGCAGATTCGCCGGCGTCCGAGCGTCACGGTGGGCATCCTCTTGAATGCCGCGGAATCCTTGATGGATCGGCAGGCCGATCTGGTAGACCTTCTTGCCGTCGACCATCATCGGTTTGAGCCGCTTGGTCACGAACGCCTTGGCGGTGTAGGTTCCGCGGGCGCTGATCACGTTGACGACGTCAGTGCCGCGAATCCCTTTTTCCTCGGCCAGTTCGACGGGAATCTCGACGAACGGCTCGGGGATCAGCTGGACATTCACCGGATTGTTTTTCGTCCAGTAGTGATAGTGCTCGGTGAGCCGGTAGGTGGTGCAGACGATCGCGTAGTCTTCCGGCGTGCCGAACTTGTCGTACGGCGTCTTGAATTTCTTGACCAGCGGATTGTTGGACTGATTCGGGTGCAGCGGGTTCTTGATCGGGCTCTCGATCGGCTCGTAGTGCTCGGGGAATGGGCCGTCGGCGAGCACACCGATGGGCGCGAACAACCGGCCCACACCCTCGGGATTCATGATGAACGGTCCGAGGTGATCCTTAGGATCCGAGTCGGGCTTGAAGTCCGGCACGTCGTTGCCGGCCCACTTCTTCGTCGCTGCGTTCCACCAGACTTGCCGCCGCTCGGGATCCCACGGCTTTCCTTCGAGATCGCACGAGGCGCGGTTATAGAGGACGCGGCGATTCGCCGGCCACGACCAGGCCCAGTTCGGATAAATGCCCAAGTTCGAGGGATCGTCGGTATTCCGTTTCTGGATCTGCGGCCCGGCTTCCGTCCAACTGCCGGAATAGATCCAGTTGCCGCACATCGTGGTGCCGTCGTCCTTGAGCCACGCAAAGCCAGGCAGCTGCTGGCCCGCTTTAATCACCTGGCCGGTCTTGGGGTCGGTGAGGTCGGCGAGCGCTTTGCCGTTCACCTCCATAGCCACCTGCGAAAGCGGCGGATGGGAGGCGTCCGCGTAGGCCCAGCTCGTGTTCAGCAGTGCATCGGGGAATTTCCCGCCTTCCGCGTGATAGAGCTGGCGGACCTTGAGGAAAATCTGCGCGATGATGTCCTGATCGAGGCGGCCGTCTCCCGGAGGCGGAACGGCGGCATCCTTCCAGATCACCCAGCGCGCCGAGTTGGTCATGCTGCCGTCCTTTTCGGCGAAGCCGGCGCAGGGCAGGCGGTAGACCGTGGTCTTGATGTT
>DATJRU010000064.1:0-31902 GCA_035504455.1 Vulcanimicrobiaceae bacterium | reverse complement strand
CGCAGCCATATTTACCTGGACGCCCTTATGCAACATGGGCGTGATCACCATGAAGATGATCAGCAACACCAGCATGATGTCCGCCATGGGAATTACGTTTGGGGCGGCCATCACCGGCGGTGCTTTGGGTTTGTAAGCCATTGGTTACTTCTTTCCGCCCCGGCGCGTGATGAAATAGTTGATCAACTCCATGGAGGAGTTGTCCATCTCGACGTCGAAGGCTTCCACGCGATTCGTGAAGTAGTTAAAAGTCCACACGGCAGGCACGGCAACGAGCAAGCCGAGCGCGGTGGTCACGAGGGCTTCAGCGATACCGCCGGCCACGGCCGAAAGACCGGTGACCTTCTGGTTCGAGATGCCTTTGAACGCGTTGATGATGCCCATGACGGTGCCGAACAGTCCGACGAAGGGAGCCGTGGAACCGATCGTGGCGAGGCCGGAGAGACCGCGCTTCATTTCGGCGTGCACGATGGCGACGGAGCGCTCGAGACCGCGCTTCGCGGCTTCGATCACTTCCTCGTCGCTTACCTGCGCCGAGGCCGCCTGGAACTCGGAAAGGCCGGTCGCGACCACCTTGGCGATGTGGCTCTTCTTATTGCGCTCGGCAATCGAGATGGCTTCGTCGAGCTTGTTGTCCTTGAGAGCGCCGGCAACCTGCTGGACGAAGACCCGCGACTGCTTGCGGGCCGCGCTGTACATCAACGCGCGGTCGATCATGATGCCCACGGACCACGCGGACATGATGAACAGAATGAAAACGACGGTCTTTGCCGGAAGACCCATGTTGTGCCACATATCGAGCAGGTTCCAGCTCATCCCGGCATCGCTTCCGCCCTGATCCTGCAACATCAACAAACCGGCCCACACTAAATTCGCAAGCATAGCGTTTGCTCCTCCTCCGTTCCTGCCTATCGATCACGGCAGTAAGATTCTGCCGGTCGCCCCGCAATTTCCGAGCCCGCGAACGGGCCCCGAATCCTGCTAGTCACCTAGCGTAAAGACCACCTGAATCGTCGTGTCGACTTCCACCGGCTCGCCGTTCAACTCGGTCGGCTGATAGCGCCACTGCCGAACCGCGTCCATCGCCGAGTTGACGAGCAACGGCGGCCCGCTGACGAGCTGCAGCTGCTGAATCGTGCCGTCCTTGCCGATGATGGCGTGGAGCACGACGGTGCCCTGTACGTGCGCCGCCCGGGCAATCGCCGGATACGTCGGGTTCGGCGAATCGAGCTTTTTGGCCTGCATGACGTTGCCGCCGATGCGCACCGGCCCCGACTGGACCGGCTTCGGAGGCGGAGGCGGAGGCGCTGCGCCACCGACGATTCCGCCGAGGACGCCGCCAGCGACGCCGCCCGGAACTCCGAATCCGCCTACGGCGCCCGCCGACACGTCCGGAGCCTCGTCCTTCACAATCTCAACTTTCTTGGGGATCACGGTCGGCGCCACCATCCGCGCCGGCTGAATGAACTTCGGCCTCACCGTCTTCACGATCGCAGCGGGAGGCGGAGGAGGCGGCGGCGGAGCGGGCGCGACCAGGAACGTCGACGTCAGTTCCTTGGGCAAAGCCTCGGTGTAGATCAGCGGAATGAGGATCAAAACTCCGAGCAGGACCAGCTGAACGATCGCCGAGAGCCCCACCGTCCAAGACTTGTGCGTCTTGGTTTGGTTGCTCGATACGACCAATTGATCGAACATGTGCTTCTCCTTGCGGCTCCCTACGCGCGCTTCACGGCTGCGGATCCGACGCGAGTAGTCACGACTCCCTTGCCGCCAGTGTACTTGTTCCAGGCAACCACGATGGGTGCTGCAATGCCGAAACTGGAGTACGTTCCTACCACAACACCAACCACCATGGCAAAAGCGAATGCGCGGAGCACCTCGCCGCCCGTCAGGTAAAGAACGAGGACGGTGAGGAAGGTCAGCCCGCTCGTCAGGATTGTGCGAGAAAGAGTCTGGTTAATGGACTTGTTGACGATCTCGGTGAAGGACTCGCGCCTCATCAGCCGCAGGTTTTCGCGCACGCGATCGAAGATCACGATCGTGTCGTTCATCGAGTAGCCTACGAGGGTCAGCAAGGCTGCAATCACCGTCAGCGAAATCTCGTAATGAAAGAGCGAGAAAAAGCCGAGGGTGATCAGCACGTCGTGGAAAACGGCGATGACCGCTGCGGCCCCGTAAACCCACTCAAAGCGGAACGCAATATACACCAACATGCCGCCAAGAGCATACATTGTTGCCCAGAAGGCCTGGCGGCGGAGCTGGGCTCCCACCTTGGGGCCCACGATCTCCACGTCGCGAACGGCGAATTGGCCCAGCGAAAATCCGCTGGAAAGGGAACTCAGGACCGAAGGCGTCGCGCCGTCCACGCCCTTCAGTTCGTCGAAATTAGTGAGCACGCCGCCGTGATCCTTGTCGCGCGCGTCAACGAGCCGCTGCGCCAACTGGTTGTAACGGTCGCCCGCGTTCACTCCGAGTGAGAGAGGATCCTTTTGCGTAAGGTAGGCCGCTACCGCCGAGGCGTTGGAGGAATTGAAGTCCGGCTTGCCGCTCGCGGCCCCTTCCGTGCCGAAGGTCTTGCTGAGGATGTCCACGATCTTTTGCTTGCCGGCGTCGAGCGACGTATCGCCCTGCGCGGTTTGCTCGAGGCCGATTACCACGTCGTTCTTGGAGCTGGGATCCGAAATATCGCTGATCTGCTGAAGGGTGCTGTTACCCAGGCCCGCGGCCTGCAGTCCGCCGCGAATCTTGTCGAGCGGAGGAGTGCCGGCGAATCGGACGTAGACCAAGGTGCCCCCGCGGAAATCGATCCCGTAACGCAGCCCGTGGCTCTTTGCCACAGCCGCCCAGCCAACCGCCAGAAGGATTAGGGATAGAGTGACGAAGTATTTGGCCTTCCCCATCCAATCGACGTTTACGCCATGAAAGAATTCCATCCCAGTCCTATCCGTCTAGATTTGACACCGGCCATTAGAAATTTGTTCCCGAGAGGCACTGCCCCTTCCAGCGCCCCGCCCACCGCAAACCCTCGTACCGGACAGGCCCCCAATTACTGCCTTCTAGATGCTTAGAGGCTCCTGCCGCCCCATTCGCGACAGGTGGAGGTCGAAAATCGCCCGGGAGACATAGATCGAAGTGAAGAGGTTGGCTACCAAGCCAACGCTCAAGGTGACAGCAAAACCCTGCACCGGCCCTGTGCCGAACAGGAACAGAAACGCCGCCGAAACCAAGGTCGTGATGTGGGTGTCGATGATCGTCAGGAAGGCGCGGCTAAAGCCCGTATCCACCGCAGGCGCCGGCGCCTTGCCCGCGCGCAATTCCTCACGGATACGCTCGAAAACGAGCACGTTGGAGTCGACGCCCATGCCGATCGTCAGGACGACGCCGGCGATGCCGGGCAGCGTCAGGACGGCGCCCGCGAACGTCATGAACGCCAGGAGGATCAGCAAATTCAGAATCAGGGCCACAACAGCATTGACACCGCTGAGGCGATAATAGATCACCAAGAAAATCATCACGACGATCAAGCTGCTGACGGATGCGCGAACGCCGGCGCGTATCGAGTCTGCTCCCAGCGAAGGCCCCACGGTGCGTTCTTCGAGATATTTGATCGAGGCCGGAAGGGCGCCAGCACGCAACACCAGAGCCAGATTCTGCGCCGATTCCTGGCTGAAGCCCCCCGTAATCCGGCCCGAATCGTCAATGCGGCTCTTGATGGTGGCAGCCTCGTAGACCTGGTGATCGAGAACGACGGCCATACGGCCGCCGACGGCAGCCTGCTGCTCGGTGAAAGGACCGAAGCGAGCGGCGGCGGCGTTGGAGAGCTTGAAGTCGACTTCGTATTGGCCGGGATTCTCGGTGCTGGGATTGGCGGTAGCGTCCCGAAGGTCCTGCCCCGTCACGATCGGAGACCGATCGAGGAGGTAGTACACGTCGCCCGAGGGTTGGCCGGCCGACGCGGTATCTGGCTTGCCAGGCACCAGGATCGTGCCTTGAGGAAGAACTCCGCCGTACTTCGCAAGCGCCTCGGCCTCAGAAGCGAAAGGACCCTCGGCGACACGAACCAGTTGTAGTTGCCCGCCAGCCTGGATCACCGCTTTCGCTGCGGTGGGATCGCCTACGCCGGGCAGTTGGACCAGGATCTCGTCGTCGCCGCGGCCAGTGAAGGCGATTGTGGGCTCCGTGAGTCCGAGCTGGTTGATGCGGCGCGTGATCGTTTCAAGCTCCTGAGTCATCGTCTGCGTGTGAATGTCGGAGATGACCGACGGCTTCATCGTCAGGAGGTAGGCGTTCACTTCCCCGGCTTCCGGAGAGATCGCCCAATCCGTGAACTGATTGGTGACCAGATCCCGAAGGTTGGAGGAAGAATTCGGATCGACGCCGCGGACGAGGATATGGGTGTCGTCGATGCGGCGAATTTCGCTGAAGCCGATACTCTTGCTATGGAGCTCCTGGGTAAGGTCGTCGACGGCTTCGTTGCAGCGCTGCGCGACCGCTTCCTCTAGCTGCACCTGCAAGACGAGGTGGCTGCCGCCCTTCAAGTCGAGACCAAGCTTGATGCGGCTCGCGAGGTTATCTTTCACTTGCGTTAATGAAGTGGGAAACTGCGGCAAACCAATCAAGCCGTAAATACAAGCCAGGATGACGGCCGCTATTAGAACGAACTTCCACTTGAGCTGGGAACTCATGCGGGCTGGTTAACTCTCCTTACTTTCAGCCTGGAGTCCGGCGATGGCGCTGCGCGAGACTTTGACTTTTACTTGCTCGGCGATGCGAAGCTGAACGGAATCGTCTTCGAGTCCTACGATCGTGCCGTAGATGCCGCCGTTGGTGATCACCTTGTCGCCGTTCTTGAGGTTCTTGAGCATTTCCGTGACCTTCTTCTGGCGGCGCTGCGCGGGAAGGATCATCAGGAAATAAAAGATGACCATAATGAGAATTAACGGAAGAAAAAGCGCGAGTCCGCCGGGCTGCGACGCCTGGGCCAGCAGGGCGAAAGTCGCCGGAATCGTCAGGCTCATGATCATGATTGTTCTACCTCTTCTGCCCGGACCGCGCTGCCTGCCGGGGCGGCAGGCTTTTCATTCCCCAAAGATACTGCTCCGTGCCTTGTGCGCCCAGCGCCCGCTAGGGTTGCCTATTTGAGGCGTGCCTGAAGGTCAGAGCGGAATCTTTCTAGGTTCCCAAAACCGATAGCCTCCCGAATTTGCCGCATCATGTCAAGGTAAAAGTAGAGATTGTGGTGGGTATTCAGGATGAGCGCGAGGAATTCTCCGGTGGAATAAAGGTGCCGCAGATAGGAACGCGAGTATCGCCTGCAGACGGAGCAGCGGCAATTTTCGTCGATCGGGCGCGGATCGTTTGCGTATCGCGCGTTGCGGATCAGGACACGGCCCCGCGAAGTGTACAGGCAGCCGTGGCGCGCGCTGCGAGTAGGCAGCACGCAATCCATCATGTCGATGCCGAGAGCGACGTAGTCGACGATTTGCTCGGGCTTGCCGACGCCCATGAGGTATCGCGGACGATCCGCCGGGAGGCGCGCCGCGGCGGCTTGCGTCATTTCGCAGGTGACCGCGTGCGGCTCGCCGACCGCAAGGCCGCCGATCGCGTAGCCGGGAAAATCGAGCTCCACGAGCGCGTCGGCATTTTCGCGGCGCAATGCCGCGTGCGTTCCGCCCTGCACGATGCCGAAGACGGCTTGCTTCGCCGGATCGCCATGCACTGCGAAATGGTCGCGTGTGCGCCGCGCCCACGCGAGAGTGCGTGCAGCGGCTTCGCGCGCGCGAGGCTCGGGCGCCGGAGCTTCGATGCATTCATCGAGCACCATCACGATGTCCGAACCGAGCGCCATCTGAATTTCGAGGGATTTTTCGGGCGAGAGGAAATGTTCGGAGCCGTCGATGTGCGAGCGAAACGTCACGCCGTCGTCGGTCACTTTTCGCAGATCGCTCAGGCTGAAAACCTGGAAGCCGCCCGAGTCCGTGAGAATCGGGTGCGGCCAGGACATAAATTTGTGCAGGCCGCCCATCTGGCGGATCAGCTCATGGCCGGGACGGAGATACAGATGGTAGGTGTTCGAGAGAAGAATCTGAACGCAGAGCTCTTCGAGGTCTTCTTGCGTCTGTCCCTTGACCGTCGCGGCCGTGCCAACCGGCATGAAAGCCGGCGTTTCGATCACGCCGTGCGGAGTGGTGAGCCGCCCGAGCCGCGCGCCCGACGGATCGGTGGCGAGTACCTCGAAATGAAAACCCATCTCGGCGAGTGTATCAGGAGAGGGCCGCCGTAAATCCTACTACGATCAGGACGACCAATAGCCACAGCGAGAAGAGTGACGCGAACGCTTTGCCGAAGGAGATTTTCTTTGGCGCCGCGGCGCTGTATCCGATGGACATCAGGATCATCTCCCAAAACAGAAAGAGATCAACCGACCTGAGCCCCGCGGCGAGCCATTTCGGCGAATTGTCCGGAAGATAGGCGCCGGCATTCGATGCAACGAGATGCTGAAGGTCAACCGTCGTCGGATCCTTGACGAACAAGATAAAAATCCCGAGCAGGGTCGCGATGATCGCAGGCACCAGGCCGTACGCGACGACTCCCATCGAGGTCTTGAAGCCGAATTTCGCGCCCAACATCATGTTGAAAATCAGCCAGAAGATCCCGGCGAAAAGCAGCACCGCGAGGAATGGGCCTATGACAACCTCGACGTAAGCGAAATACGGGGCCACCTTCGTCGCGACCTCGATCCGTGCCTCCCTCTGCGCGGCCGGCAGTTCTTGGAATTGCGAGCTGTTGGACATCTGCTTCTCAATCAAGCCCCGCCAGCCCGCCCGGTGGCCATACACGCCGACCACGCAGAGTTCCACGACGCACAGCAGCAGCACGGGAATAAGCCACGTGGGCCTCCGCGCAATAGACTGGAATGTTTCTTTGGGGCTGAAGAGCACGCCGAAAACGCGCCCCAGAGAATTCGCTCGTTCAGGGGTTTCCGCCGACGGCAAGGTTGCGCTGGCCATGTCGATCCTCCGGGACTGGGTGATTGGGGGCCGCGTTCTGATCTGCACTACGCGCGGGGCGGAGAAAAGTTACCGCAAGCCGCGATTCGGCTAGCGCGTCAGAATGCGGGTCGCACCGGGTGTGACAAGTTCGTAGCGGATGTTGCGCCAACGAATGCGCTTGGTCAAGAGCGAGGAGAGGAAATTCCAGGCGAAGAGAAACGGCACGATGGGGGCCAGCAGCAGCCAGACCCAGCTCCACTCATTGAGCTTGGCCTTCCAGGCCGGCAGCAAGTCGACGATAGCGATCGTGCGCATCGCGCCTTTCGCGGCCGCCAGCAGCGGAATCATCGCCGCCATCAGGAAAAGCTGAACCCAGGGATCTCCCGAGATCAAGGTAGCCAGCACCACGAATGCGGCATAGATCAGGGTGAGTGAATAGCTCAAATGCGCGGCTGCGCCAAGCGCCCATCGCTTCGGGGAATACACGCGCGTGATCACAATCTGGCGGTTCGTGAATTCCAGCAGGCTGGTGCCGGTCCAAGGGTGCACGGTCGGAGCCATGCACTCGGGGCAAAAGACGATCGGCTTTCCGGCCGCTTCCAGCGCGCGCGTGAGGACGAAATCGTCGCTCACCGCCCCGTTCCAGGACTCCGCAACCTGCGCCTCGTCGAAATTTCGCCGGCGAATCGCGGTGCCGCCGCCCCAGCAGAAATTGTCGCGCGGACGGCCGAGCATCGTAGCCACGGCGGCGTTCCACGCCGAGGCCATCGCGCTGGCAAACGCTCCCGCGCCGAAGCTGCCGCTGGGAATGATCCACCGGTACGTCGTAGAAGCACCGATGCGCGGGTCCTGCAGCGGCGCGACGAGCTTGCCGAGCCAGTTTTTGGGCAGGCGCACGTCCGAATCCGTGAAGGCGAAAACCTCGAACTTTTCCGGCAGTCCCTCGATCGCGCGCTTGAGGTTGTGGACTTTTTCGCCGCAATTTTCAGGCGGGCCGGCGACCACAATGTGCACCGGGCGCTGCGTCGCGGCCTTGATTCGCTCGATGATCTTTACCGCCGGGTCGAGGCTGGTGGCCAGCGAAAAGTAGATCTCGTAGTTTGCGTAGTCGAATTGGGTCAGCGCCGTGAGATTTTCCTCGAGGCCGGGCTCCGTGCCCTTGCAAGGACAGATCACCGCCACGAGCGGCGCGTAGAATCCGGCGTGCGACCCAAGCCGCTGGCCGGCCATCCGCATCCACTGATAGCCCTCCCATAAGGAATACAACCCGAGGGCGATCTGCAAAACGACCAGGATGTAGAAGATCTGTATCACTGCGTCGAGAATAGCAAAAACATTGATCCGCAAGGGCTTTTGCTGGCGTTGACTTGCCTTATCAGCACGTATAGAATTCGGCACAATTTTCCGCGGTTTCGACCTTGTCTGTCGCGACCCCCTTGGGAGGATTCCGATGTCCACAGCTGCGCAGCCGATCAACGAGGCGAAGTTGCACGAGTTCGTGATGAAGGGCGTCGCGGAGATGGGTGCGGCGCTGAATGCGGCGCTGATCGTGGTAGGCGACAAACTAGGGCTTTACAAGGCGATGGCTGGCGCAGGCGCGCTGACCTCGGCCGAACTCGCGGCGAAAACCGGGACGACGGAACGGTACGTCCGGGAATGGCTTGCGGCCCAGGCTGCGGGTGGTTTCGTCACCTATGATCCCGCCGCCGGCACGTACACGCTGCCGCCCGAACATGCGATGGCGCTGGCGGACGAGAATAGCCCGGTGTTCCTCGCGGGTGCGTTCTACGTCGTCGCGGCCTGCCTCAAGGACGAAGAGAGGATCGTCGACGCCTTCCGCACCGGACAAGGCGTGGGTTGGCACGAGCACCATCCCTGCCTCTTCGTCGGCACCGAACGGTTCTTCCGTCCCAATTACCGCGCGAACCTCGTCAGCCAGTGGATACCCGCGCTCGAAGGCGTTGACGCGAAATTGAAGGCGGGCGCGCGCGTAGCGGACGTCGGCTGCGGGCTCGGCACATCGACCATCCTGATGGCGCAGGCCTATCCGAAATCGACGTTCGTTGGCTTTGACTACCACCCCGATTCGATTGCGCTGGCCCGCGAAGCGGCGCTGAAGGCGGACGTCTCCGACCGCGTGAAATTCGAAGTGGCGCGAGCGAAGGAGTATCCCGGCAAGGGCTACCAACTTGTGACCTTCTTCGATTGCCTCCACGACATGGGCGATCCGGCGGGCGCCGCGAAGCACGTCCTCGAGACGCTGGCGCCGGATGGGACGTGGATGATCGTCGAGCCCTACGCCAACGACAAGCTCGAGGACAACCTCAATCCGATCGGGCGAGCCTTCTATTCCGCATCCACGATGTTGTGCACGCCGGCGTCGCTGTCGCAGGAAGTCGGCTTGGCGCTCGGCGCGCAGGCGGGAGAAGCGCGGTTGGCGAACGTGCTGCGTTCGTCGGGATTCACCCGCGTGCGGCGCGCGGCCGAGACGCCGTTCAACATCGTGCTCGAAGCGCGTCCCTAGAAGAGACGCGAAACCGCGGTGCTAGATGCCCTGGCGTCGCGTGAACGTTTTGCGCAGGATCCAGTCGGCGGCGGCGGTGATTTCGCCCTGGAACCTCGCCGCGGCGCGCCGGGCTTGTTCCATGAGCGAAGGATCCAGCAGCATCGCCACGCGATCCACGAAAGGCCCGGAAGCGGTCATGCGCGATGCGCGGGCTGCGGGGCGGCGCGCCTCGCTGATCGAGAGCTGTTCGTAGAGTTCGAGATCGCGCCAGAATTCCTCCGCATCGCCTTCCGTCCAATCGAGCGCCCGGCCGAGCGCGACGAAAAATTCCTCGCGAAAGAGATCGAGAAACGGGATCGCCAGCTCCATCGCCGGGCCGCGCGCCGGCTTCGTCTTCTTCCCCTTTTTCGCTTTCTTTACCTTTCGAGGCCGGCTCGCGCCCCGAACTGTAACGCTGACCTTCAGCCGGGCCGGAAGCGCCTTCTCGATGTGCAGCACCATTGCGAGGATCGATTCGCGGCGGATCGTGGCGAGCTGATCGCGATAGAAAACGGGGTGATCGGCGCGGCCCGGGCGCCGGTGTTCCGCCGCGTAAACATCGAGGAAGCGCGCCACCATTTCGTCGCGATCCAGCGCGGCGAGGAGCAGTGTCGCCGCTTCACGCGCGCGGACGACGAGTTCTCGAGGACGATAAGGCATGCGGGATTTCTAGCTAGCTGTACGCGAACGCGCCCGGCGGCGCAACAGGAAAAGAGCCGCCGTGCCCACAAAAGAAAAGGCCCGGGAATTTCTCCCCGGGCCTCTCGTTTTCGGATCTTGCTTCCGGCTTCGCTTAGTGCAGCGGTCCGGCGATCGGGCGATCTTCACCCTGCGGCCCGCTTGGAATCGTTCGCACCCGTTTCTCGAACTTGCCGAGAGCGATTTCGAGCGCCTCTTCCACCGTCTTCACGAAGTGGATCTGCACGCCGTCGAGCATCTCCGGCTGCAGGTCCTCCAGCACGTTCGGCTCGTTCTCCGAAGGCAGGATCACCTCGCGGATTCCGGCCCGCTTCGCTCCGAGCACCTTTTCCTTCACTCCGCCGATCGGCAGCACGATGCCCGAGAGCGAAATCTCTCCGGTCATCGCCACGCGCGGCCGGATCGGGCGCCCGGTGAGCAAACTCACGAGAGCCGTGACCATCGCGATGCCGGCCGACGGCCCGTCCTTCGGGATCGCTCCCGAGGGCACGTGGATGTGCAGGTCGAGCTTGCGGAAGAAGTCCGGGTCGATGCCGTAGCGATCGGAGTTCGCGCGGACCCAGCTCAACGCGGCTCGCATGGACTCCTGCATCACCTCGCCCAGGTGTCCGGTCATCGTGAACTGCTTTCCGCCGCGGGCTTTGCTCGCTTCGATAAAGACGATATCGCCGCCCACGGGCGTCCAGACCAGCCCGACCGAAACGCCGGCTTTCTTGACGCGATCCTCGACTTCCTTCTCGAGGCGGAACTTCGGAATGCCGAGCACGTCGCGCACGACTTCGGGCGTGACGACCAACTTGTCCGTTTGGCCCTCGGCGAGACGCCGCGCCTGCTTGCGCACGAGCGTAGCGATTTCGCGCTCGAGGTTGCGCACGCCCGCTTCACGCGTGTAGTGGTGAATCAGGTCGTGCAGAGCCTCGTCGGTGAATTCGATCTGCTCGCTGAGCGTGATGCCGTGTTCCTTCGTCTGCCGCGGAATCAGGAAGCGCTTGGCGATGTTGACCTTTTCCTCCTCGGTGTAGCCGGGGAGTTCGAGGATCTCCATGCGGTCGCGCAACGGCTCCGGAATCGGATCGAGCCAGTTCGCCGTCATCACGAAAAGCACCTTCGACAGGTCGAACGGCACGTCCAGGTAGTGATCGCGGAACGTCGAGTTCTGCTCCGGATCGAGCACTTCCATCAACGCCGCCGCCGGATCGCCGCGGAAATCGCGGCCGAGCTTATCGACCTCGTCCAGCATCAGGACGGGATCCATCGTCTCAGCGCGGCGGATTCCCTGGATGATCTGGCCCGGCAGCGCGCCGATGTACGTGCGCCGGTGCCCGCGAAGTTCCGCTTCGTCGTGCATGCCGCCGAGCGAGATGCGGACGAATTTGCGGCCCATCGCTCGCGCGATCGACTTCCCGAGCGAAGTCTTTCCCACACCGGGAGGCCCGACGAAGCACAGAATCGGACCCTTCATTCCGGGCTGCAGTTTCTTGACCGCGAGATAATCGAGAATGCGCTGCTTCACCTTCGAGAGGTCGTAGTGATCCTCATCGAGGATTTCCTGCGCCTTCGCGATGTCGATCTGCTCTTCGCCGGTGCCGGAGGTTTTGTTCCACGGCAGCGACGTCATCCACTCGAGGTACGTTCGCGACACCATGTACTCGGCGGAAGCGGGAGTCATCTTCGCAAGCCTCTTCAGCTCGCGCTCGCACTCCTTCTTCGCCTCGGCGGACATCCCCGATTCCTCGACCTTCTTGCGAAGCTCTTCGACTTCGCTCTGGGAATCGTCGGACTCGCCGAGTTCCTTTTGAATCGCTTTCATCTGCTCGCGCAACAGGAATTCGCGCTGGCTCTGGTTGACTTGCTCCTGAACCTGCTCGTGAATTTTGTTCCGGAGCTCGAGAACTTCCTTTTCCTTCGAGAGCTCGTTGACAAGCGTTTCGAGGCGCTTGCGAACGTTGAAGGTCTCGAGCAGTTCCTGCCTCACCATGGTGGTGAGCGCCGGAAGAGTCGAAGCCACGAAATCCGCCAGTCGAGCCGGCGAATCGATGTTCATGGCCTCGGTTTGCAGATCGTCGGAAAGCTGCGGCGAACGCGACACGACCTCGCGGAACAGCTCCTGGACGTTGCGCTCGAGCGCCGTCAATTCCGCATCGCGCTCCCCGGCCACATCGGGCTGCAATTCCACGCGAGCCCGCAAGAAAGGCTTCAGCCCGATGACTTCGTTGACTCGAATCCGGTCCAAGCCTTCCAGAAACGCCACTACATTGCCGTTCGGCATCCGGACCATCTTGTGAACCTTGGCCAGCGTCCCAACGCTGTGGAGATCGGCGCCGGTCGGCGCCTCCACGCGCGGGTCGAGCTGTGCAACCACGCCGAGAAGCTTCTCCGGCCCTTCCAGCGAGTCGAGCAGCGCCAGCGAGCTCTCACGGCCTACTGGCAGCGGCATCACCGCGCCAGGGAACAGAACCGTGTCTCGCACGGGAAGAATCGCCAGCTCCGCTGGAATCGTCCTTGTCGTTTTGCTCATGTAACCCCCTCAAGACCCTGTGAAAACAGCCACGCCTGCCTCGGTCACCAGTAGTCCTTATCGGCCTACAACGGCTTAGATGCAGGCGGTGGTGAAAAGTACCGCTCTTTTTTCGCAGGCTGCTGTAAAGATATATGAGTATATTACGCTAAACATTCTATTGCAAATCGACCAGCCAGCACACTGGAATACAAGGCATTTATATCAAAGCACTTACGGAGACTGTTTCTCCGGCGCAAATTTGGCTTGCACCAGCTCTAAGGCCTGCTCGTGCGTCTGGAGCGTTCCATTGAGCTGCGCCTCCTCTACGGCCTCCAGAATCGCTTTAAACGATGGCCCGGGCCTATATCCGAGGCGGACGAGATCGTCGCCAGACAGGAGTCTTGGCGGCCGGACCTCTTCTGGAGGGGTTTCTGCGACGAATCGACGCATAAAGTCGTAGTTATCGAGGTTTCGGTGGCTGCTCAGGCAGTCCAGGCGATGCAGCTCCATGTGCTCTTCGAAATGGTCCAGCCGGACAAAGCGCTTCAGCGTGGCTGGCTTCATCTGCGGCACGTCCTTGAAGCGCATGTGGTTCGCCACGAGCTCCGCGACCTGCGCCGTCTCCTCATTCGAGAACCGCAGCCGGCGGCAGATCTGCTCGGCCATGCGCGTGCCGACCTCCGCATGTTCATCAAAGCGGATGCGCCCGCCCGGACCGGACGGCGGTTTGAACGTGGGTGGCTTGCCGACATCGTGCAGCAGGACGCCCCAGGCCAGCGTCGGCGAGCAGCCCGGCTCAAGCGCTTCGATCATCAGGAGCGTGTGAACCCACACATCCCCTTCAGGGTGGAATTGCGGGGGCTGCTCCACACCCTTCATCCGGGCGATTTCCAGCAGGAGCTCCAGTAGCAGCCCGGTTTCATCGAGAAGTTCGAAGGCGCGGCGCGCGGCGCCCTCCGTAAGGAGTTTGGTGAGCTCGTCGCGGATTCGTTCCGCCGAGACTTGGCGGATTTCGGGCGCCAGTTTTACGATCGCAGCGAAAGTAGACTCCTCGATCGCATAGCGAAATCGCGCGGCGAATCGGACGGCGCGAATCATGCGCAACTTGTCTTCGCGAAAACGAGTTTCGGCGTCGCCGATTGCGCGAATGACGCCGGAGCGGATATCTTCGCGCCCGCCCACAAAATCGAGGATCTTGTTGGTCTCGGGATCGAGCAGCAGCGCGTTGATCGTAAAGTCGCGCCGCTTTACGTCTTCCTCAGGCGATTTCGCGTAGACCACGCGGTCGGGATGCCGTCCGTCGCTATAGCCGATGTCGGAGCGGAACGTCGCCACTTCGACTTGCAGCGGTTCGCCGGCGGCCGAGTCTTCTACGACAACGATTACGCCGAATTGAGCGCCTACCGCGAGACTGCGCGGGAAGAGCTGTTGAACGCGATCCGGCGTTGCGTCGGTGGCTACGTCGTAGTCGGCGGGCTCGCGGCGGAGGAGAATATCGCGCACGCAACCGCCGACCAGGTACGCCTGATGGCCCGCCTCGCGTAAGGCGCGGCAAACGCGTTCCGCGAGCGCTCGCGCCTCGTTCATTGGGGACGCTCGTCGCGGCGATCGCGCTTGCCGAGCGAGCCGCCAAGCTGCAGTTTCGAAAAGCCGAACTTGTCGCGCAACCGGTCCGCCGTTTTTGCCAGCCGCTCGAGCTTTTCGAGCCGCCCGGGATCGAGAAGATCGAGCTGGCCCGGGCCCGTCGAAAACGAAGAGAGCGCGACGCCGACGAGCCGCAACATCGCCTTGCCGTTCCACGCGCGCGAGAAAAGTTCGCCGATCGCCTTGAGGAAAACGGCGTCGAGATCGGAAGGCTCGGCCAACGTGTGGCTCCTGGTGATCGTCGTGAAGTCGGTGAACCGCACGGTCAGCGTCACGGTGCGCGCGTGGAGCCCGGTATCGCGCAGCCTTTTCGACGCTTTCTGGCAGAGATGGCTGAGCGTGGCATGCAGGACTTCGCGATCGTTTGTGTCTTCGCCGAACGTCTGGTTGTGCGACAGCGATTTCGGTTCCGCGTCGACGAAAAATTCGAAGGAATCGATCCCGCGCGCTTTGCGGTAGAGCGCCGTGCCCCAGCGCCCGAAAAGCTCTTCCAGCCGTTCGAGCGAGACGCCCTGCAGTTGCGCGAGCGTTTCGATGCCGATGTTCTTGAGAGCCGCTTCGGTCACCTTGCCGATCCCCGGAATTCGGCGCACAGAAAGCGGCGCGAGAAAACCTTCTTCGCCGCCCGCCGGCACCCACACAAGTCCTCGCGGCTTGGCTTGCTCGCTCGCCACTTTCGCGATCAGGCGCGTGCCGCCAAGCCCGCCGGAGCACGGAAGCCCCGTGGTCGAAGTGATTTCGCTCAGGAGTTCGTGAGCGGCGTGAAACGCCGGGCCGTGCAGCCGCTCGGTTCCGGTCAGATTAATGTAGGCTTCGTCGATGGACGCCATTTCGACGATCGGCGAATATTTCGCCAGAATTCCGGCGATGCGATCGCTCCACAAGCCGTACAGTTCGTGATGGCCATCGAGAAAAACCGCGTGCGGGCAAAGCTTCGCCGCTGTCCGCAGCGGCATCGCCGAGTGAACGCCGAACCGCCGCGCCTCGTAGCTCGCGGACGTCACGACCCCGCGCTGATCGCGCTGTCCCCCGACGACGACCGCTAATCCCTTGAGGTCCGGGCGCGCGAGCAGCTCGACCGACACGAAAAAGGCGTCCATGTCCACGTGGAGAATGGACGCAGCGATCTCGGGGCTGGATGCTGCTGGGGGAAGCGCATCGTGCTTGGCACGAAAGTGAGCCAGATTCGGCATGGCGCTATGGAGTTTACGCTAGCAGAAGGGCAGGGGATTGCAACAAGGAGGTCGGCGCGGCGGGCTCATGCGCTCGGTGACGAAAACAAGCCGATCAGACGCGCGAGGCCGCTATTACGCGCGGAATTCCCGCGAGGTCGTTCGTCATGCAGATGTTCGCCCAATCGGGACCCGCGAGCATCGCACGCACCAAGTCCGCAGCGCCATAGCCCAGCTCAAGCACTAGATTGCCGCCCGGCCGCAGCCATGCGCCGGCCTGCTCGATCAGCCGCGCGTAAATTTCGACGCCCGTCGGCCCGCCGAAAAGCGCTGCCTCGGGTTCGTGCTCCCGCACTTCGCGGTCAAGCGACCCAGCCTCATTCCGCGCGATGTACGGCGGATTACTCACGATCAAGTCGAAAAGCTGCGGCGAACGCGCGCTCGTAAGCGGCGAAAGATAAATCCCGGCCAGCAAGTCCGTCTCGACAAAATGAATCCGGTCGTCGACGCCATGCCGAGCGCCATTGCCGCGCGCCACGTGCAGAGCGGCTGCCGAAATGTCTGTGGCGAAAATCTCGGCGTGGGGCAACTCGTGCGCGAGCGCCACGGCTAGGCAGCCTGAGCCCGTGCCCACGTCCGCGATGCGCAGCCGCGGGCTCGGCTCGCCCGTCTTCATGTCGATCTTGATCCCCGCCGCGCCCAGCCGTTCGAGCGCCACCTCGATGACATGCTCGGTCTCCGGCCGCGGAATCAGCACCGCCGGCGTCACTTCGAATTCTAGGCCCCAGAATTCCTGCTTGCCCGTGATGTACTGCGTCGGCTCGCCTGCCACCCGGCGCGCGACCAGCGTGAAGAAGTTTGCCACAAGGTAAGGGTCGACGTGCTCGTCCGCGTGCGAGTAGAGCCACGAACGATCGCGGCCCAGCGTGTACAGCAGCAGCACTTCCGCGGCCAGCGTATCCGACGCAACGCGCCCGGCGCGCAGCCGCGCGATCCCTTCGCGCAAAATCGATCGAACATCGAGCGGCATCGCCCGCTGTTCCGCGTGGGGCAAAGCGCTCACGCCTCAACCAGCTCCTGTTTCAACCGCTCGGACTCAAAGTGCGTCACGAGCGCGTCGACCAGCGGCCCGAGCTTGCCGTCCATCACTTCGGTCAGCTGGTGCAGCGTGAAGTTGATGCGGTGATCGGTGACGCGATTCTGCGGAAAATTGTAGGTGCGGATTTTTTCGGAGCGGTCGCCCGTCTTGATCTGGCCGCGGCGCTCGGCGGCGATGGCCTCGTGCTGCTTGGCCTGCTCCATCTCGTAGAGACGCGCGCGCAGCACGCGCATGGCCTTCTCGCGATTCTTGATCTGCGATTTTTCGTCCTGCTGCGAGACGACGAGCCCGCTCGGAATGTGCGTGATGCGCACCGCCGAGTACGTCGTGTTCACCGACTGCCCGCCGGGTCCCGACGAGCAGAACGTGTCGATGCGCAGATCCTTGGCTTCGATCTTGATGTCGATTTCGTCCGCTTCGGGCAGCACGGCCACCGTCGCGGCGGACGTGTGGATGCGGCCCTGCTGCTCGGTTGCCGGCACGCGCTGCACGCGGTGCACGCCGCTCTCGTATTTCAGTTTCGAGTAGACTTTGCGGCCCTGAATCGCCGCCACCACTTCCTTCAGGCCGCCCACCGACGATGGCGAGCTTTCCAGCACTTCCACGCGCCAGCCCTGCGATTCCGCGTAGCGCCAATACATGCGGAAAAGCTCGCCGGCGAAAAGCGAAGCCTCGTCGCCTCCGGTGCCGGCGCGGATTTCGACGATCACGTTCTTCTCGTCGTTCGGGTCCTTGGGGACCAGCAGCAGCCTCAACTCGCGGTCGAGGACTTCGCGCCGCGCTTCGAGGTCGCGCAGTTCATCGTGAGCCATCTGCCGCATCTCTGGGTCGTCCGATTCGGCCACCAACTGCTTGGCGCCCTCGTAGCCTTTTTCGAGATCCTTCCACTCGCGGTATTTCGCCACGATCTCGCCGAGCTCGGAGTGCGTCTTCGCGAGCTTCTGGTAGCGCGCCGAGTCGTCGTGCACTTCGGCCGAGGAAAGTTCGCGCGTCATGTCTTCGTAGCGCGATTCGATCTGATCGAGCTTCTCAAACAGCGTCAGGCTTGCCATTGTCATGCACCCATGATTACAAATCCGGAAAAGGTGAAATTCGTCGAGACGGAAGAGAACGGTTCAGCGGCGCTCCCGGCGGAGCGGAACGGCGAGCGCTAATAGAAGGCAGCGAACATCGTGGCTGAACAAAAGTATAGTCTTCGGCGGCCTCCCCGGTCAAATGTCGCGCTTTCGGCCTTGCCAGGCACGCACGGGTGGGTTGCGGGCTTTTCACGGGTCTCGAAATGGGCGGGCATACTACACGAATATGACCAGTTTAAATGACTATGGTATAGTGAATTAGTCCGTGGAGAATACGATGCCGGGCAAGCGCAAGAACTCGATCCGAGAAATTGCAATTTCCGAATTCAAAGCAAAGTGCCTGTCGTTACTGGAACAGGTGAGCAAGACGAGGACACCCCTTCGGGTGACCCGGCGCGGCAAGCCGATAGCAGACGTCATTCCTCCGTCGGCGGAAATCGAAGAAGGAAGCTGGATAGGTTGCATGGCGGGCAGTGTCGAGATTCTCGGGGAAATTGTCTCTCCGGTCATAGACACCGCGACGATCGAGGCGTTGAAGAGTTGAAACTCCTGCTCGATACGCACATTTGGATTTGGAGCCTGGCGGAACCGAATCGGCTTTCTTCGCGCGTACATCGCGAACTGAAGGACCAAACGAACGAGCTTTGGCTGTCTCCGGTGAGCACCTGGGAGGCGCTCCTGCTCCATTCCAGAGGGCGCATACGGCTACACGGCGCCGCCAGAGACTGGGTGACGAAAGCGACCGCGCACATGCACGAAGCTCCGCTTACACACGACATTGTCGTGGCGGCGCAGGAATTGCCGCTCGCGCATCAGGATCCAGCCGATCGTTTCCTGGTTGCTACGGCCGACGTGCTCGGTTTGACTCTGGTAACTGCCGATCATCGCTTGCTGGGTCTCGGGACGATCGCTACGCTGGCAAACCGCTGAGCGCACAACAATTGAACGCGGCAAGCCTGAGTGGTAGGCTGACCCCCGAGGAACGAAAAGGTCTTAGTGCCCGGTTGTAGGCTCCCTTCCACGCGTCCATCCGGCAACGTTAGAACGGCGACGATTCAATGAGCGCCACGGGAACAAAACTCGATCGCACGGCCGCGCTTTCCACGCAGACGCTCGCCGTCGTGCGGCAAATCCTTGGCGAACTCGGCTCGCCGCGCGGCGCGGAAGAGCTGGCCGCGCGTGGTCTCACCGCGCATCTCGAACGCGAACTCGGGCTCGGCAGCCTGGAGCGCGTCGAATTGATGCTGCGTCTCGGCGATGCCTGCGGCGTGCGCTTGCCGGATCGAGTGGTCGCGGATGCAGAAACGGTGCAGGACCTCGTCGATGCACTCTCCCATGCCGAGCTGATCAAGGACGCCGGAGCGGGGAAAGAGCAGCCGCGAACGGCGTCCGTGCATACCGGTTCATCAACGGCGACGGCCGCCGGTCCGGAGCTTCTCGCAGGTCTCGAACGCCGCATCCGCGCCGCCGAAACTCTCACCGAAATTTTGCGGCTGCGCGGGCTCGGCGAGCCTGGCCGCGCCCACATCCACCTCTACGAAGAAGACGATCAACTGCGCACGATCACTTTCGGCGAACTCTACGAACGAGCTTCGAAGGTCGCCGCCGAACTGAGGCGCCGAGGCCTCGAGCCCGGGCAGACCGTCGCGCTGATGCTGCCTACGTGCGCCGAATTCTTCTACACGTTCGCGGGAATCCTGCTCGCGGGCGGCATTCCCGTGCCGATTTACCCGCCGCTGCGCGCCGATCGCATCGGCGAATACGCTACCCGGCAGGCGAACATCCTTCGCAATGCAGAGTCGCGGTTCCTGTTCACTGTCCGGCAGGCCGAAGGGCTCGCGCGTCTCCTGCAGCCGAGTGTCCCCACGCTTCGCGGCGTCCTCAATGCACAGCGCATCGCCGCCGATGGCGCGCCGGAAGTTTCGCGCCCGGCCGAGTGGCGGCCCGTTGAATACTTTTCGCATCAGGCGCGCGGCGAAGACATCGCCTTCCTGCAATACACATCCGGGTCGACGGGCGATCCGAAGGGCGTTACGCTCACGCACGCGAATCTTCTCGCGAATATCCGCTCGATCGTCGAAGGCCTGGAAGTCGGCGCCGCTGATGTCGCGGTGAGCTGGCTGCCGCTGTACCACGACATGGGCCTCATCGGCGCATGGTTCACGCCGCTTTTTTCGGGCAATCCCGTGGTGATCATGTCGCCGCTCGCGTTTCTGAGCCGGCCGGAGCGGTGGCTCCGCGCGATCGCCCGCCACCGCGGAACGATGAGCCCCGCGCCAAATTTCGCGTACGAATTGTGCGCCCGCAAAATTCCGGATAAGGAGCTCGAAGGACTCGACCTCAGTTCCTGGCGCGCCGCACTCAATGGCGCTGAACCCGTGCAGCCCGGCACGATCGCGCGTTTCGCGGCTCGATTTGCTGCATACGGATTCCGGCGCGAGGCGTTTCTCCCGGTCTACGGATTGGCGGAGGCGTCGCTTGCGGTATCGGCTCCGCGAGTGGGATCGGGCGCCGCGATCGATCGCATTGAGCGAGCCGTTTTTGAAAGCGAAGGCAGGGCGATTCCCGCGGCGCGCGAAGATGGCGCGGCGCTGGAGTTCGTCGGGGCGGGCAGGCCGCTCCCGGAGGTCGAGGTGCGTGTGGTCGCGCCAGACGGGCGAGACGCGGGCGAGAGGACCGAGGGCCGGCTGTGGTTCCGGAGCCCTTCCGCGACGAGCGGCTACTACCGCAACGCGCCGGCCACGCAAGCTCTTCTGCGCGGTGACGGATGGCTCGATTCTGGCGATCGCGCGTACTTGGCGGACGGTAACATCTACATCACCGGCCGCGCGAAGGACGTGATCATCAAGGCGGGACGCAATCTCTATCCGCAGGAAATCGAAGAAATCACGGGGCGCGTGCCAGGGGTGCGGGCAGGATGCGTGGCGGCATTCGGCGCGCCCGATCCACGCAGCGGAACGGAGCGCCTGATCGTCGCCGCCGAAGTCAGGAACATGGCGGACGCCAAGCGGATCGTGGCGGAAATTACCCGCGAGGTAGATCAGGCAATGGGGGCGCCGCCGGACTTGGTCGAGCTGCTGCCGCCGCACTCGATCCCCAAAACGTCGAGCGGCAAATTGCGTCGCAGCGAAACGCGCGAGCTTTTCATCGCCGGGAAATTGGGGAAGAAGGCGGCGCCGCTGTGGGTCCAGATCGCGAAGCTGGGGATGCGGGGTGCTCCGCGGCGAGCCTGGTCGATCATCAAGAGAGGCGCCACAAAAGCAATCCAGCTGCTGTATGCGGCCTACGTTCTCGCATCATTCGGCGTGGGGCTGTTTTTCCTGTGGCTGCTGGAATCGGTCACGCCGAACCGGGTTCCCGCCGGCCGTCTCTTGCGTTCCGCAGCGAGGCTGATGCTCTATATCGCGGGGATTCCGGTGCAGGTGGAAGGGAAGGAAACGCTCGAGGAAGCAGCGAGGGGCGGCGCGTGTATCTTCGCGCCGAATCATTCAAGCTACGTCGATGTGCTGGTGACGGTTGCGTTGCTTCCGGCGGGCGTGCGGTTCGTCGCGAAGGGCGAAACGCTCAAGATGCCGCTCATCGGATCGATCGTGCGGCGCACGGGGCAGTTCGCTTTCGACCGAGGCAACCCCGAGGAACGGATCAAGCTCGCGCGGGAAATCGATGAGGCGCTGCTTCGCGGCGAGTCGGTCGCGATTTATCCCGAGGGCACATTCACTCCAGCCGTCGGGATCAGGCCCTTTCATCTCGGAGCGTTCAAGGCCTCGGCGATCACGCAAAGGCCGATTTGCCCCGTCTCCATCCGGGGTGCGCGCGGGATTCTCCGTGACGAAACGCGCTTGCCGAAACCCGGAAAAATCTCCGTCACGTTCGGCCCACTGGTGACGCCGACGCCCGGCGTGGGCGACGATTGGCACGAGGTCGTGCGGCTGCGCGACGAAACGCGAGCCATCATTTCGCAAAATACCGGCGAGCCGCTGCTCTAATCCGGCCGGGGCGTGCAGGAGGCCGTCGGCCCCGGAATCACGCGAGAATGTTTTCGACCAGACTGGTCACGTGCTCGGCGATGGACGGCGCCGAGGTGAGTCCGGGTGACTCGATGCCCATGAGCTGCACGACGCGCGGAAATTCGGGGTCGGTCTCGATGATGAAATCGGCCATGCCCTTTCCATGCGCGTGCACCGAAGGCGACGAGGGCGGGACAAGCTTGGGCCGTATCCCGGAATACGCTTGGACGAAATCGGAAGGCTCGATGCCGGGCAGAAGGAGCGCGGCGCTCTTGGCGAAGTCCTCGACCGGCTCGCGATTGCTTTCGTAATCGTTCTTGTCGTCGATGTATCGCGCGGTCGGTCCGACGAGCACGTTGCCCCACAAGGTTTTCGTCAGGTGCGTGCCGAGGCTCAGCCCGGCGGGATGAGGCAGCGGATACACGAGGCCGCGCACCCAATCCTGTTTCGCGCGCACGATCTCGCAGTACTCGCCGCGCACGGGATAAATCTTGTGCCGTGCCATGCTCGATCCGAGCATCGCCGCGACTTCGTCGGCGAAAAGGCCGGCGCTATTGATCAGGCAGCGCGCTTCGATTTCTCCGGCAGTGCTCGTCACACGGATCCCATCGGGCGTGGCTTCGAGCCGCTCCACTTTCGCGTGATTCAGGATGTAGGCGCCGTTGGCGGTGGCGAGCCTCGCGAAGGCCTTGACGAAATCCTCGCTCGAAAGGATTCCGGTTGAGGAAACCTCGAGCGCGGCGAAACCTTCGACGTGAGGTTCGCGTGCGCGGATCGCGGCGCGGTCGATGATGCGCAGGCCCTCGACGCCGTTCGCGCAGCCGTTTTCCATCAGCGCGGTCAGCTCTTTCACCTCATCCTGCGACGAAGCCACCACGATTTTCCCGATCCTGTGGTGGGGAACGCCGTGCGCCGTGCAGAATTCGTAGCAGAGCTGGTTCCCGCGAACGCAGTGCCGCGCCTTAAGCGATGCCGGCGTGTAGTAAATGCCCGAATGAATCACACCGCTGTTGCGCGTGCTCGTGAGCATGCCGACCTTCGGCAGCGCCTCGAGGACGAAAACATCGTCCCAGCGGGACGAAAGCGCATGCGCAATCGCGCACCCCACAACCCCGCCGCCAATAATTACGATATTCGCTTTGTCCATGGTCACGACTTTGAATTATAAGTCGCATACGTCACTGCGCGGAGCGAGCTTCTCAAGTGCGATGCCAGCGATACACCATGATCTCGCCGGCGTCCGGCGCGGGCGAGACGTATACGAGCTGGGCCCTCGGATCGGGAATCCCGTGAGCGAGCCATTCTGCATAGTACTGCGTGTATTGTTCGTCCCGCCGCAAGACGATGTAGTCCACGTGATCCGTATCGAGAAAGCGAAGCGCCGTCTCGCCGCTGCAATATGGAAAGTAAGCGAATTCCGCGTCGGCATGGAACGCGAGCGGAACGGTAAGATCCATCACCTTCACCGGAGAGTGTTGTTGCTTCTCGATCCATTCGCCCGCTTCTTTCGAAGCGAGAGTGGATGGAGAGCTTTGAGAAAACTCGAACAAAGACCGGACACCATTCACCGAATAGATCAGCAGCGCCAGTGCGAATAGCGTGGAAACACTCACGCCGATAACCGCCGGATCGATCCGCCGCCATCCAAGCGCCTTGCCGGACTCCGCGCCCCAGGCTGCGACGAAAAGGAGCCCGTTTGCCGCCGGTATAAGCATGATCGGGACGAGGAGAAAGTAGAATCGTGGATATACCCAGAGAGTTGTAAACGTGGCCACAATCGGCGTCGCGGCAATGATCGCAACGAACGCAAGGCGCGAAGCGTTTTCTCGCTTCCACGGCCGTCGAACGGCGCCCAGAAGGGCCAGCGCTGGTAAGAACGGCGCCCCCGACCATCTTTTCGAAAGCTGGTCGAGAGCCGCGGGTACGTTGTGAAATATGGCGTGAACGACGATGTATGCGAACTCTCTGGAAGTCAGACGAGTGTTGCGGATAACGTCCGCGTTCGTGCGCATCCAGGTGCCGGTTCGTTCGGCGCTCAGATTCACAGCGTGATCGCCCCATTTCTCGGGCCACGGCTGCCACGACTCGGCGTTCGGTTCCGGGGACGGGTCGTCGTGTTCGGAACTTGATAGAGTATGATCCGCCTTGAAATTCCCTTTTGCGAACATCGCTCGGTCCGCCATGGCCAGCATGATGGTGGTTTTGGCGGTGAGCTGAATTCGGCCCGTATATTTGTACAGAAGGGCAACCTCCGGCAAGGTGAGCAGCGAAAACACCACGAGTGCCGCGAAGGCGCGCTTGCACTTATCTCCAAGGTCGTCCGCAGTAACGAAGAAGACGGACACTACCGTGACTCCGAATGGCAACAGAGCCTCGGGACGGAGCAGATAAGCAACGCCGAACACTCCTCCGATCAAACACCATTTGGGAATCGACGGGCGATCGAATGCGGTCAACACCAAATACACTGCCGTGAGAATCAGGGTGAGATAAGGGCCTTCCGAGAGGACAGCGAACGAAAGATTCACGAGCAAGGGATTCGCTATGGCGAGCGCCGTTGCGATGATCGCCGCGCGACGGCCGAAGAGTCGCGCCGTGATGCCAAACACAGGCAACGGAAGCAGCGCCCCGGCGATGAGAGCGACCAACCTTCCGGCCTGCATGTAGTCCCTTGTTATGAAGGAAGCTCCGGCGATGAGTAACGGAAGAAGCGGGGGAAAGTTCAGTTCGGCGCCCGGCGTGACGATTCCGACGTAGCCCAGCCCCTTTCGCAGATTTTCCGCGATTCTCGCGTACTCAGCTCCGTCCGACTCGATCGCGCCGATCCCGCAAAAGTGGAGAGAGGCAATGCGCACTGCAAGACTAATGACGACGATCGAGGCCATCAAGACCCAGTGCAGCGATCTTTCCTGGAGCTGATCCAGACTTCCGCCTGCTCCCCCCTTCCACGCGAAGGGCACTGGGAACCGTTTTGCGTCCATGTGCATTGTTGGATTCCTTTGTGGCGTGAAAATAGAACGATTGGGACGTGCGATGCGCAGGGGTGCCTAATCAGAATGGGCGGGGCACGCCAGACTCTTTTTCACGAACACGACCACGTCGATCGGCTGGAAGCGCCCCATCTCAAAGTGATAGGGGCCTTGGAACTGCGGATCTTCCGCGAGACGCTTGGCGAATTCGCCATTATGCTGATCGTCGAGAACGTCGTTGTCTTCCATCGTGCCGACGTAGCTGGGCGCGGTGATTACGACATCGGTCTGTTCTGCGGATTGCACGACTTTCGACAGATCGAATGCTCCGCCTTCGTCGTAACGCCAAAGCCAGTTAACGGCCGGCACAGCCTTTTCTGCAGCGCCCGTCGAAGTCGCATGAGCGATCCACGCATACTGAATTTGGGGCACATTAAAAGCTCGCTCGTTCCCCAAGTAAGAAATGCTCGGCACCGGCGCACCGCACTCATCGGCAAGCGCTCGAACCGGCTGCCAGTCCCACTGATCGAATCTGGACATCACTCGCCATGCGAGTACGCCATTCGCGAAGTCAAAACCCTCCTGCTGCTTGTTCGGATGGACCACGGGAGAGACGAGCATAGCCAGCTGTGCGAGGGCCAGAACCGCCGACAGTGAGAGGGCCGCAGGCGAACGGGTCCATCCGCAGCTTTCCGCCAGTATGCTGCTTCCGATCGCCAGGAACATGAGCGACGGCGTAAGGTATCGCATCAGGTCATTTGTGCCCAGAAGCTGCATTACGACGAGGGGCAAACCGGCGCAAAGACATGCGCCGAGGACCGCAAGCCGGATCCTGTCGAGAGAAACCCACCGCTTCCGGGCAAGACTAACGATCGTCGCCAGAACTAGAGCCGCCACGGTAATGCTGATGGCATGGCCCAGGAGGCACTCGACGACCGTCTGAAGCCACCGCGTCCAGGTAGCGAGGGAGGGAGGCCCCAGCGAATTTCGGATCGTGCTTCGCGCATACTGGCCATAAGCGAAAGCGCTTTTGAAATTGAGGGCCCACCATGGTCCCGCGATCAGAAGAGCGAGGCAAAAGGCCTTCGCTTGCGCCCCCAAACCCGGCAGGTTCAGGCGCCGCCAGTGGCTGGCGACGAACCAGAACGCCAAAAGAGGGAAGAACACAGGAAGGAAAGAAGCCTTCGCGAGGAATCCGAGACCTATCGCCAAGCCGAGGCCGGCCCAAGTGGAGCCGGCATCACCTTCTTGCCAATAGCGAATCAGGTAGTAGACGGTGGCGGCCGTCGCGAGATACAACGAAGAATCCGTGGCATAGATAATGCTGGCGGATACTACTTCCGGAGAGAGCGCGAAAATCAGGGCTGCCATGGCCGCGGCTGCCGAGCCGCTCAAACGACGCGCGGCAAGGTACACAAAAACCACGGCAAGGACAAAACACGCGAGAGACACCAGTCTCACTAAGGCCGTGTGGTAACCGAAAAGCCCGACGAAAGGAAGAGCGAGGATACGATAGGCTGGAGGACGACCGAAGCTCCGGAAAAGAATCCTCCCCACGAGCCGAAGCAAATGGCCCGTGCGAAGCCGCTGGCCGTCAATTTGAATTTCGTCGAGGTATTGTGCTTCATCCCAGTCCACGCCGTACGGGTGAGCGAGCGACCAACAAATGATGGCGATTGCGAGAACGGCTACGGTGCCGGCGGCGAAATATGGCCAAATCCCGGTTCCGGTTTGCGCTCGTTCCACTGACGATTCGCGATCTTCAATGGGAGCGGCGATCGAGGTTGAGTTCATCGTGTTTTCCTTCATCGACACGTTTGATTTGCGACGAAACGCGAGTTGGCCGGCCACACCCGAGTCCTAGCGAAGAACTCGATGGTGGATGAAACGGCAGTCTGGCGTGCTCTTTAGTAATCGCGGGGGACGAAACAAACGGGGCAGTATGCGGGTTCTACGCGAGCCCGGCGATACCACCCCGAATCGATTTGCTCTTGCCTGACTCCGGGATATCCCCTTAGGGAAGCAGCCCGTAAATAACCAACTGGCTGTTGGCCACCACGAAGACCTTTCCGTTCGCGACCACCGGGGGGTTCAGCTTCATGGCCTCACCGAGCGAGTCGCGAGAGGAGACCTGGTTGCTGTTGTAGAGTTCGTTGCTCAGGTTCCCGGCGTCGTAGGCGTACAGCACCCCGTTCGACGGGCTGTTGTCCTGAACCGCCCAGAGGATGCCGTTGCTCGTGCCGTTCCCCGAGACGGAGAAGGCGCCGCCGCGATTCGGGTAAAGTTCGGGCGATTGCGAAGTCGGTCCGTCCGACAACAATCCGTTCGTCAACTGGAACGCCTTTAGATTGTCGCTCACGGCACCGAAATAGACATAACCATTGAAGTAGGCAGGGCTACTGTAATTCCCTTCTTCCTGAGTGCCGTTTGGAAGGATGCTGACGAGCGCCTGCACAACCTGAGTGTCGCCGCTGGCGTTGTAGTGCCCCATATTGTCACGGTTGATGACGTAGATCGTTCCGATCTTCCCGGCGGTAACCAGAAGATGGGGATATGTGCCCGGCTGGTCGACCAACAGGCTGGGACTGGAGGAGGCCAATTCCAGGTTATTTGTCTGCATCGTGGCCTGGTCGTACGGCGTAAAGTAATCGACAAGGGTGCCACTCGGACTGACTTTCAGGATCGAATCACCGAAGTCGATGCCTCCCGTGTTTCCCGTGAAGTCTCCGTTGCCCGTGTTGAAGAACAGGTCTCCGGTGGAGTCGGTGCTGGGTCCGCCAGTCTCCCAAATGCCGCCGTCGAGCCCGTTAGCGGTGGTGCAATAAATCATCGTTTGCTGCAGGGTCGTGGCGTTGTAACCCATGAGCCAGCCATGCCACGGAGGACTATCTTCGTGCGAACCCCACGCGATGTAGACAACACCGTTCGTCAAGAGAAGCGCCGGACGTTGGTTTTCCTGGAAGGGGTCGAACGTCAGCACGCCGTTTTGGGCATCGCTAGCGGTTCCACTGACGCTGCCCTGAATTACGACAGGGCCGCCAAACTTCTCGGCACCAGTCGTGATATCGAGGGCGTGAAGCCTCTGGACATAGTTCGTGCCTTCCTGCGTGTAACCAACGACGTACATGGTGTTGGTGGTGGGATCGATGACGGGCGTCCCTGTGATCCCGAATTGAGTCGGAATGTCGCTGCAAGTCAAATTGCAAGGAACGGCTGTAACGCCGCTGCTGAGGAAGCTGGTGTGCCATAGCGGAGTGGTGCTGAGCCCGTCAGCGTCGAAAGCATAGACGCTGTCATTCTCGGTAACCACGTACACGACGTTGTGATACCCCTGCCCGGGAATGTTGACGCTGGCTACGTAGAGCGGAGAAGCGTAGGACAGTCCGTCGAGACCATATGTAACCAGTTTTCCAAACTGCGCGCTATTCACATTGCTGGTATTGAGAACGGTCTCGCTCGTGTT
Source organism: Vulcanimicrobiaceae bacterium (assembly GCA_035504455.1). GTDB lineage: Bacteria > Acidobacteriota > Terriglobia > Acidiferrales > UBA7541 > Palsa-295. Next base: position 3,736 of record DATJRU010000064.1, on the reverse strand, counting down.
CTGGCCCGACCTCATGCTGTCGTAGTGGAAGGCGTAGGCACCCGCGTAGTCCGAGACGTAGACCGTTGCGCTCGCCGATTGTGTCGACGTGGTGGCCGTGATCACGTGAGTTCCGACCGCGCTCGGGGGCGTGTACAAGCCGCCCGAAGTGATTGTGCCGACGGAGGCGGATCCACCGACCGTTCCATCGACGGACCAAGTGGCCGATACGCCGTTCGCGCTAAATTGCTGCTGGCTCGTGAATGTCAGCACAGAAACGCCGGGCGTCACTCCGAAGCCGGAGCCCGTGCCGGAGAGCGCAACGGGTTGCGGGCTGGCGGGAGCGTTGTCGGTGACTTGCAGCGACGAATTGAGCGAGCCCGTATTCTGCGGAGTGAAGGTCACATTGATCGTGCAAGAGCCGTTTGGCGCGAGGGTGGACGGGCAATTGTTGGTCTCGGCGAAATCGGCGGCGTTTCCGCTGGCAACCGCGATGTTGCTGATGGAGAGCGTCGAACCGCCCGCATTGGTCAATGTTACGGGCTGTGGCGCACTCGTTGTCCCCGTGGCCTGAGTGCCGAATGAGAGGGTGCCGGTGCTGAAGCTTGCGAGGGGAAGACCGCCATCGCTGCTGACAGGCGTGTTCATGTCGGACTGAATCTGGGTCTCGTTGAGAGCCACGTTGTAGATGCGGATTTCATCGAGAATTCCGTCGAAATATTGCCCGTTGATGCTGTCGCCACCAATCTGCAAGGCGTTCGTTGAAGTCGCCATGGGTCCCGAGGCGTTAGCCAGAGTCGAAACCTGGACGCCATTCACGTAGAGCCGCAAGGTGGCGCCATCATACGTCAGGGCAACATAGGACCAGGTGTTCGGCGCCAACGGAGACGTGCCGAAAATTGTCTGGTCGGTCGATCCGACGGTGTTCCCAGCGCCGGGAACGGCAGACTGATTGGAGCTCGCTTCCATGTAATAAATGTCGTGACCCTTGTAGACGATGTCCGTCCAACGGTCCTGGACCGACGACGGATTCACCCATGCTTCCAGGGTCATGGCACTGGTGAGGTCAAGAGAAGGCGAATCTTGAATCGTGATAATCGAAGTCGAGCCGTTGAACTCAAGTGCATTCCCATATTTGGCGTCCGTGGTCCAGGTCGCGTTCGCAATCGTTCCGGTGTTGCCATTGCCGGAAAGGTCGTTGACCGTCGTGCCCGCGCCTTCGTCGAAGGAGTAGGCGGCGACCAGTCCCGCGATTGTCGATGAAGTTACAGCCGTTGCCTGGTTCGAATAGGGGCTGAAGTTGCCAGCCGCGTCGGTTGCCTTCACCTGATAGGTGTAACTGGTATTCGCGGTGAGGCCTGTATCGCTGTAGGTCGTGCCCGGAACCGTGACGAGGCGCGCGAAGGTCGAGCATCCCACTCCTGCGCAGCGTTCGATGAGGTATCCGGTGACGCCGACGTCGTCGGTCGAGGCACCCCAACTCAGATTAATTTGACTGCCGCTGACGGCGGTCGCAGTCAGGTTTGTGGGTGTCGTGGGTGGCGGATCAAGCTGGACAGTCAGCGTGAAGCTCTGTGTGGCAGGAGAGCCGACGCCATTCGTAGCCGTGACCGTGAGGGGATAGGTCGCATTCGTGCCGCTGGCAGGAGTGCCGCTGAGAGTAGCGGTTCCGTTGCCGTTGCTTACGAACGTCACTCCGCTCGGCAATGACCCGGTCTCGGTCAGAGTGGGAGCGGGCGAACCCGTAGTAGTTACTGTGAATGTGCCAGCCCCGCCCACCGTGAAAGTCGTGTTATTCGCGCTCGTGATGGCGGGCGCCTGGTTCGTCTGGCTGACAGTTAGCGTGAAACTCTGCGTGGCGGGCGAGCCGACGCCGTTGGTTGCCGTAATGGTGAGCGGATAGCTTCCGCCCGTGCCGGATGCGGGCGTGCCAGCGAGGGTGGCCGTGCCGTTTCCGTTGTTCGTGAAGGTGACGCCGCTCGGCAAGGCCCCGCTTTCCGAGAGAGTGGGAGTGGGCGTGCCGGTGGACGTGACCGTGAACGTTCCAACGGTGCCAACGGTGAAGGTCGTGCCGTTGGCGCTTGTAATGGCTGGAGCTTGATTGGCCGCAGTGATTGTTAGGGTGAAGCTCTGGGTTGCATTTGTGCCAACGCCGTTGGACGCGGTAATCGTCAGCGGATAGCTGCCGGCAGTGCCCGAGGCGGGAGTGCCCGCAAGCGTAGCGGTGCCATTCCCGTTGTTGGCGAAGGTCACACCGCTCGGCAGAGTCCCGGTTTCCGAGAGAGTGGGAGTGGGCGTGCCGGTGGACGTGACTGTGAAACTTCCGGCCGTGCCGATCATGAAACTTGTGTTGTTCGCGCTGGTGATGGCTGGCGCAACTCCACTGGCGCCGCCGGCGGCTTTGAACGCGACCATCTGCATGATCCACTCGCCGGTGGCGGCTGCGGTGGCGTTGTAGCTGCCGGTTGCCGTGACAGTCTTATCTTCCGCGATGTCGCCGTCAGGGGACGTCAGCAGTCTTTGCGTGAACCCGGTGCCTGGACCCGTTGTAACGCCAGTGACGATGTTGGCACCGAAGATAAGGTCGGCCGCATTGGTGGTAGTCGCCGAGCCGCTGTTGTTCGTCCCACTCGTTCCGGTTGCGCTGGCCGTGACGTCTACGGGAGAAGACGCGCTGACACCTGAATACTCCAGGATGCGAATGTCCGGATACGCTGCCGCAGTGGAGAAGGTGACAGTCACCGTGTTTGCGCCTGCCGCGGCGGCCTTGATGTTGGGAGAATAATAGATGGATTGAGAGAGGACGCCGGTGATGATCGCGGGGCCTACAGCGCGGGTATAGACATTGCCCTCGGTATCCGTTACCGAACTGACGGTCGCCGTGCTGTCGTTCCAGCCCACGACGACGGCGTTGAGATCGCCGAGATTCTGGGCGCTTGTGAACGGGATACTGACCGTGCTCTGGGAGGACTGAGGAGTAGCGTAGTTGCCCTGTACGAAGGCAATCGCTGCCGGCGCCACGACTGTCAGCGTAAAGCTCTGCGTCGCAGGAGTTCCCACGCCATTGGAAGCAGTGATAGTGAGCGGATACGTTCCCGCAGTGCCGGACGCGGGAGTGCCGGCGAGCGTGGCGGTTCCGTTCGCATTGCTGGTGAAGGTGACGCCGTTCGGCAGAGTGCCCGATTCAGTAACAGTGGGAGTCGGAGTTCCCGTCGAAGTCACCGTGAAGGTTCCGGCCCCGCCCACCGTGAATGTAGTGCTACTGGCGCTGGTGATGGCTGGCGCCTGATTCGCCGCGTTGACGGTGAGCGTGAAGCTCTGGGTTGCTGCGGTACCGACGCCGTTTGAAGCTGTGATAGTGAGGGGATAGCTCCCAGCGGTGCCCGAAGCGGGTGTGCCCGCGAGTGTGGCGGTTCCGTTTCCGTTGTTGGTAAAGGTGACGCCACTCGGCAGGGCTCCGCTTTCAGAAAGATTGGGAGTTGGCGTCCCAGTCGACGTAACGGTGAAGGTTCCAGCGGTACCGACCGTGAAGGTGGCGCTGTTTGCGCTGGTGATGGCTGGCGCCTGATTTACCGTAAGCGTGAAGCTCTGAGTTGCCGCCGTGCCCACGCCGTTTGAAGCAGTGATGGTGAGTGGATAGCTCCCAGCGGTGCCTGAAGCGGGCGTGCCCGCGAGTGTGGCCGTTCCATTTCCGTTGTTGGCGAACGTGACGCCGCTGGGAAGTGTGCCCGTTTCGGTGATCGACGGTGTGGGACTT
>DATJRU010000063.1:0-5412 GCA_035504455.1 Vulcanimicrobiaceae bacterium | reverse complement strand
GGCGCGCGCGTACTGCAGAATTTCGTGGAATCCGTTCAATGACGCTCGCGCGACGCATCATTCCCTGTCTCGACGTCGACGGTGGCCGCGTCGTGAAAGGCATCGAGTTCGAAGGCTTGCGCGACATGGGCGACCCCGCCGATCTCGCCGCTCGCTACAATCGCGAGGGTGCCGACGAGCTCGTGGTCCTCGATATCAGCGCCTCCTTCGAAGGCCGCGCCACGTTTCTCGACACCATCTCCCGCGTCGCCGAACAATTGAACATCCCGCTCACCGCCGGCGGCGGCATTCGCCGCATGGAAGAGGGCCGCAAAGTGCTCCTCGCCGGCGCGGACAAAGTCACCGTCAACACCGCCGCCGTCGAGCGCCCCGAGCTGATTTCCGAGCTTTCGCAACAATTCGGCGCGCAAGCGGTCGTCCTCTCGCTCGACGTAAAGCGCAAAGGCGATTCCTGGGAGGCCTACACGCGCGGCGGCCGCACTCCCACGGGACGCGATGCCGCCGAGTGGGCGGCCGAAGCCGTCTCGCGCGGCGCCGGCGAAATCCTGCTCACTTCGATCGACCGCGACGGCACCTGCACCGGCTTCGACTGCGAACTCACCGCCAAAATCGCAGCCGCAGTTCCGGTGCCCGTGATCGCCTCCGGCGGCGCCAGCACCTTCGAGGATTTTCGCGCCGTCTTCATGGAAGGCCGCGCCGACGCCGCGCTGGCGGCCTCCATCTTTCACAGCGAAACGCATTCGATCGCCGCCCTAAAGCAATTCCTCAGAGAGCGCAGCGTCCCCATCCGCACCAGCCCATGACGGCCGCCTGTGAGGGAGACGAGCTAGACTTTGTAGGGGCGGTTCTCAGACCCGCCCGATTTTGTCCCTTGTGGAAGCGTCAGATCTCAGGCATTCGCTTTTGCGCGCCGTCCCCTGAGGATTCCGACGAGGCCATGGCTGGGATGCGCGAATGCGCGACGGTTTACCGGTGGAAGCACGGGGCTTTCAGCCCCGCGAAAAGGTGCGCCCAAGGGATCGCCTTTAGCCGCGGGGATTGCGGCCTTAGGGGGTCGGAGCTTCAGCTCCGACATAAAGACGCGCGCGGAGCGCGCATACCGCTGCGCAGCTTCACCCGCGACATGTAGTCGAGTTCATTTGCACCGAGGACGAGGTTCTCACGAACGACGGCGCAAGAGAGACAGACGAAACCATGATCATCCCCTGCATCGATTTACAAGACGGCCAGGCCGTCCAACTTGTCCGTGGCCGCCGCCGCGCCCTCGCTGTCGACGACATCCTCGGCCTGGTCGAAAAATTCCGCAGCTACCCGATCATGCACGCGATCGATCTCGACGCGGCGATGCGCAAGGGCTCGAACGGTCCTTGGATCAGGCGCCTCTGCCGCGCCGCGAAAAAGATGAAGGTCCGCGTCGGCGGCGGTATCCGCACCCCGGCACAGGCCGCGAAAATTCTCTCCTGGGGCGCGGAGAAGGTCATCATCGGCAGTGCCGCCTTCGAAAACGGCCGCATCAATCGCAAATTCCTCGGCGATCTCGTCGCGCGCGTTGGCCGCAAGCGCATCATCATCGCCCTCGATACCGAGGGCGGCCGCATCGTCGTCCGCGGCTGGAAAGAACGCCTCAAGCTTCGCCCCGCGGACGTCATCCCCGAACTCGAGCCCTTCTGCTCCGAATTCTTCTCCACCTTCGTCGACAACGAAGGTACAATGGAGGGGACGGACATCGCCGGTTTCCGGCGGCTGCGGCGGGCGACGAAGTTCCCGTTCACGGCAGCCGGCGGAATTCGCAGTATGCGTGAGGTCAACGCGCTCGAAAAGATCGGCATGAACGCCGCGGTCGGCATGGCAATCTACACCGGCCGTCTCGCCTCGAAAATCACCGGAATTCAGCAGAAATCAAAAGCGCCGGCTAAAATCCGTAAGTAGTTGATTCTAAATGCTTACCCGAAAATTAAGCCGTGACTTTCCGCACAAAATTGCCATTTTAATTCCGTGTAACGTCCTTTACGCGCGCAGGACAAGCCATTTCCGCACCCATCCCAAATCTCGCCCGATGGTGTATAGTTTTCTAGGCGCAGCCATTCCTGAACGCCAGGTCGCTTCGAGCTCCAGGCATTTCAAATTGCTTCGCGCCGGATCCTTCTAAAAATGAAAAAGCCATTACGAGTGATGAAGTTCGGCGGCACGTCTGTCGGCGATGCCGCGTGCATCGGGCGTGTCGCCCAGATCGTCAAGGAAGCGGGCCGCGAGGGCCCCATCGTCGTCGTCGTTTCGGCCATGGGTGGAGTCACCAACCGCCTCATCGAAGCCGCCAAGCGCGCCGAGGCCAGCGACCTCGACCAGGTCGCCGCGATTTTCGAATCCCTGCACCAGCAGCATGAAGCCGCGATCAACACGCTCATCCGCGACTCCGAAAAACGCAAGCGTCTGATCGCGCATCTCGACAAAATTTTCGGCGAAGGCGACCAGCTCTGCAAAGGCACGGCGCTCCTTCGCGAGCTCACGCCGCGCACGCTCGATTCGCTCTCGAGTCTCGGCGAGCGTTTGTCCGCTCCGATGGTCGCGGCCGCTCTCGTCGAGCTCGGCGTGCTCAGCGAATCGGTCGAAGCCACCGAGCTTATCGTCACCGATGCGTATCACGGCGGCGCCGATCCGATCATGGATCGCACCCGCTATCTTTCCGAGACGCGCCTGCGCCCGCTGCTCGAATGCGGCGTGATTCCCGTGGCCACCGGTTTCATCGGCGCCACCGCCGACGGCGTCCTCACCACGCTTGGCCGCGGCGGCTCCGATTATTCCGCCACGATTCTCGGCGCCGCGCTCGACGCGGATGAAATCATCATCTGGACGGACGTCGACGGCGTGCTCACCGCCGATCCGCGCCTCGTTTCCGAAGCGCGCACCATCCCGGAAATTTCCTACCGCGAGGCCACCGAGCTCGCCTACTTCGGCGCGAAAGTGCTGCACCCGAAAACTCTGCGCGCCGTAGAACAGGCCGGCATTCCCGTGTGGATCCGCAACAGCTTCGCCTCCGAGCGCATGGGAACGAAAATCACGCCCAAGGGCCGCAGCAACGGCGGCGGCGTGAAAGCGCTGACGGCGATTCGCGACGTCGCGCTGATCACGGTCGGCGGTCCGGGCATCGTGGGCGTGCCGGACGTGGTCGGCCGCACCTTCTCGACGACGGCGGAACTCCACGCGAACGTGCTGCTGATCTCGCAGTCGTCCTCGCAAAACGACATCTGCTTCATCGTGGCCGCTTCCGAAGCCAAGGCGATCGTCGAATCGCTGCGCAAAGAATTCGCGCAGGACGTAGCGCACGAAAAAGTGGAGCACATCACGCTCGTCTCCAATATCGCCATCGTCGCCGTCGTCGGCGAAAACATGCGCGGCACTCCCGGCGTCGCCGCGCGCACGTTCAGCTCCGTCGGCCAGGAGAACGTGAACATCATGGTGATCGCGCAAGGTTCGTCGGAGACCAACATCTCGTTCGTCGTCGCGGACACCGACATGAAGACCGCTCTCATGGCCGTTCATCGCGAGTTCGAGCTCGACGCGCGCGTTCCGGTCGCGGTTTCCTGAACATGGCCGGCAAGGTCGCCAATCCGGTCGAGAAGAAGACCGAGCGGGCGGAGCAGAAGTGCGTCAACGCAGCCTGCGGCGCGCGCTACGGGCTTCGCGAGCGAGTCTACGTCTGCGCAAAGTGCGGCGGGACGCTCGAGATCGATTGCCGGCTCGCGCGCCCGAGCGATCCGGCTGCGATGCGCGAGCGCTGGGCCGCCGCGAAAGCGAATCCGAAATCGCCGCGCGACGCCAGCGGCGTCTGGCGCTTCCAGGAAATGCTGCCGTTCGACGACGACGCGCCGTTCGTCACGCTCTTCGAAGGCAATACGCCGCTGCTGCAGGCTCCGCGCTCCGCAAAATACTGCGGCCTCTCTGGCTTGCGCCTGAAACACCAGGGATACAATCCCACCGGCTCATTCAAGGACACAGGCATGGCCGCCGCGATGACCCAGGCGGTGATCTCGGGCGCGCGCACAGCGGTTTGCGCGAGCACCGGAAACACGGCCGCGAGCCTTGCCGCCTACGCAGCCCGCGCGGAATTTCAGGCAGCGATCCTGCTGCCTCGCGGGCAAGTCTCCGCGGCGAAACTCGCGCAGAGCCTCGACTACGGCGCGCTCGTCCTCGAAATCGAAGGCAACTTCGACGATTGCATGCGCCTGATCCAGGAGCTCGGCGACGATCCTTCGATTTACGTCGCGAACTCGATCAATCCGTTCCGCATCGAGGGGCAGAAGACGGTCGCCTTCGAAATCATGGAGCAGTGCGGCTGGCAGGCGCCCGACCACGTGGTGGTGCCCGGCGGCAACATGGGCAACAGCACCGCGCTCGGCAAAGGCTTTCAGGAATTGCTCGATCTTGGCCTCATCCGGCGGCTGCCCAAGCTCAGCGTGATCCAGGCGGAGGGCGCGGCGCCCGTCGCGCGGCTTTTCGCGAGCCTCACTCCCGCGCAGCTCGCAGGCGAAGAAGAACTGCCCGAAAAAATCGGCGTCGTCGAAAATCCGAAGACGCTCGCCACCGCCATCAAAATCGGCGCGCCCGTTTCCTGGAAGAAAGCGCTGCGAGCGGTGGTGCGTTCTCACGGCCAGGTGATCTCGGTGAGCGAGCAGGAAATCGCCGACGCGAAGGCGATCATCGGGCGCGACAGCATCGGTTGCGAGCCGGCGTCCGCCACCACCGTCGCCGGCATCAAGAAGCTCGCCGCCTCAGGCCACATCCAGCCCGGCGAAGACGTGGTCGCGGTCCTCACCGGCCACGCGCTCAAAGATCCCGACTACATGAGCAACTACCATCGCGGGACGCTCGCGGTCGATTCCGGCGATGGCACGCCCAAGCCGATCCACGGCGCGTTCCAGAACGCACCCGAGCGCGTAGCGGCCACAAAATCTGCTATCCTCGCGAGCCTCAGGCAACGCCACTAGAAGCGTCTCACCGGTTTTCTCTATGGGGTCGGAGCTTTTAGCTCCGCATTCACGTCGGCGAAGCAGGGCGGGCTTTAGCCCCTGAAGACAGTCTTCGCCTGCCGCACAACCCTGAGATCGCTTCGGAGTCACAGGAATTCATGAGCCCATCGCGCCAAAGCTCGTTCGAAGTTCGCGTCCCGGCATCGACCGCCAATCTCGGCGCGGGCTTCGATTGCCTGGGCCTCGCGCTCGAAGTCTACCTGAGCGTGCGCGCGTCTTTGCTCGCCGAGCCGCACTCGCGCACGGTGGCGCGCAGCCGCGGCGTGCGCGGCACGTCGCAGCTTCCGAAGGACCCCGAGCAGAATCTGATCTTCCGCGCGATGCGGCTCACGGCCGAGCGCGAAGGCTTTACATTGCCGCGCGTGCGCATCGCCGTGCAGAACCA
>DATJRU010000062.1:0-4170 GCA_035504455.1 Vulcanimicrobiaceae bacterium | reverse complement strand
GAGCATCCGACGTTTCCGGTGACGCAGGGGCTGACGGGCGCGGCCATCGCGGAGAAGAAAGCGGTGGTTGTTGGCGATGTCCGCAAGGATTCGAGGTATTTGACGGCTTTCGGCAGCACGGTCTCGGAGATTATTGTGCCGGTGATTTCGCCGGATGGGCGGGTGATCGGGACGGTGGACGTGGAGAGCGAGAAGGCCGATGCGTTTTCGGCGCGCGATCAGCACACGATCGAGCAGTGCGCGGAAGCGGCGAAGTTGCTTTGGCTGCTGGCGTGAGATTCGGTGGCGCGGCTGGAAGCAGAGTCAAAGGCCCCATCCTCACACACCGAGGATGAGGCATCCGCAAAGGCTAAGGCCCCGGGGCTGAAGCCCATCTTAAAGGCGTTTCGTTTCCCCCCTGCTGAAGCAGGGGGCTTCCACCGGTAATTCGTAACCTTGCGGTCGCAAACTGCGCGACCTGCCTTTCGGCAAGACCGTCCTTCAGGCTTGCGTGCGGACATGGCTACGGGACTTTTAGCGGGCGTTCGTTCCAGGCGACGTCCCAGTAGCGGTTGAATTTGCGGCCGTTTTCGGTGAAGACGCCGACGCGCTGGAAACCGTGGCGTTCGTGGAGGGCGGCGCTGGCGGGATTGGGCAGGGTGTAGCCGGCGACGATACGGCGAATGTCTTCGTGCTGGATCGCTTCGAATAACGCCGCGTAAAGACGCGAGCCGATTCCCTTGCCGGTGGCGCCCTGATCGCAATAGATCGTGGTTTCGACCGTGGTTTCGTAGGCAGCCTTGGGGCGGAAGCGGGTGGTGCCGGCGTAGCCGATAACCGTGCCGCTCTCTTCGGCGACAAACAAGCGATAGCGGCCGGTAACGGCGAATTGGTCGAACCAGGCGGCGCGCCGCTCGATGGTGTAGGGTTCGACGTCGAAGGTGACGGGCGTATTCAGGACGTAGTGGTTGTAGATTTCGGTGAGACGGGGCAGATCGGCCCGCGCGGCGGGGCGAATGGAGAGGCCGGACACGTGGTTTCCCTCGCGTCATCATAGCGTGGAGGCGGGAGATTGCGGTTGGTGAAAAGCGCCTGGGTCCGCTATACTGGCTGGATTGAAGTAAGGAGGAATTGCACGTGTTGACGATACGGCTTGCCAGGATCGGCAAGAAGAAGCGCCCGTTCTACCGAGTGGTAGTGACGGAAAAGACGCGGCCGCGCAACGGCCGTTTTGTGGAAATCGTGGGAACCTACGACCCGCTGAAGAAGCCCGCCGCCGTGGAAGTGAACCAGGAGCGCGTCGAGTACTGGCTCGGCAAGGGCGCCCAGCCCAGCGACACAGTTCGTAGCCTGTTGCAGCGCAACCCCAGGCCTGCCTAAAGCGTCCCATTCTACAGAGTGTCATGTTCATAGTTATCGTACCCGCTCAAGCGAATTTCTCCGCTGGGCACGGCACACTGTGGAGGAGTCATGAAGGAGCTGGTGGAGCAGATTGCGAAAGCACTCGTAGATCACCCGGATCAAGTACTGGTCAATGCAGTGGACGGCGAACAGGTAACGGTCCTCGAACTGCGGGTCCATCCCGAAGATCTTGGGAAAGTGATCGGGCGGCAGGGCCGCACGGCCAAGTCGATTCGAACGCTTTTGGGCGCCGCAGGAATGAAACTGAAAAAAAGGTTTACGCTCGAAATCCTCGAGTAGCGTGACGCGACGCCAATTCCCAGCCGCGGCGGGTGTCACCGTGGCGCGCGTCCTGCGCCCACAAGGACGGCGCGGAGAAGTAGCCGCTGAGATCCTTACCGATTTTCCCGAACGGCTCACGCGGGTAAAACAGGTGTATCTGTTCGACGGCGCGCGAGACGCGGCGCCGAGCGGCGATCCCGGCGCGGAACCGGTGGGGCGGTGTGTGAAGGTGCGCTCGTGCTGGCTATCGCAGAGCCGCGGCGGGCAGGCGATTTTTCACTTCGAGGGCGCAGATTCGATTTCGGACGCGGAGAAGCTAGTGGGGCTCGAGGTGCGCATTCCGCTGGCTGAACGGGCTGCGTTGCCGGAGGGCAGCTACTACGTGACCGACCTGATCGGCTGCGAAGTGAGCGAAAAGGGCGCGGCGATCGGCGTGGTCCGCGACGTGGAATTCACCGGCGGGACGCCTATTTTGGCGGTGGATTCTCCGGAGGGCGAAGTGCTGATTCCGCTGGCGCAAGATATTTGCGTGAACGTCGATCTCGCGGCGCGACGCATCGACGTGGCGTTACCCGAAGGCCTGCGCGAGTTGAACCGGTAGCGAGCGACTCCAACCTGTATCGCCGCCGCGAAAGCGGCTACCCGTGTTACCTCTTCGCTGAAATACGCGAGAGCTTCTCGCTTCCCCGCAAATGAGACGCTAATATTGGCTGCGAGGCAGCCGTGCGATTCGACATCATCACGATATTTCCGGATTTCTTCGCGGGGCCGCTGGACTACGGGATCGTGCGGAGGGCGCGCGAAGCCGGGCTCATCGAGACGCGCGTACACGACCTGCGCGAATTCACGCACGACCGGCACCGTACCGTGGACGACCGGCCTTTCGGCGGCGGCGAGGGAATGGTGATGAAGGCGGAGCCGCTGTTCGAGGCGGTGGAGTCGCTGGCGGTCGAGGCGAGCGATGCGAAGGGCGGCGCGCGGGCGGCGACCGCGATTGTGCTGCTCTCGGCGGCTGGGAAGCTGTTTCGGCAGGAGACAGCGCGGCGCTTTGCGAAGATCGAGCGGATCGTGCTGCTGTGCGGGCGCTACGAAGGAGTCGACGAGCGCGTGGCGGAGCATCTGGCGACGGATGAAATTTCGATCGGGGATTTCGTGCTGTCGGGTGGCGAACTGGCGGCGGCGATGGTGCTCGACGCGGTGACGCGATTGATTCCCGGCGCGCTCGGGAATGAGGATTCGACGGTGAACGAATCGTTCAGCCGATCCGACGCGGAGATTCACGCGCCGGCGGCGCACAGTAGCGGCCACCGAGAGAAGGTTCCCGATCGCGGAATTTTGGATTTCCCGCATTACACGCGGCCGCAGACGTTTCGCGGGTGGGATGTGCCGGAAGTCCTGATGAGTGGCAACCACGAGGAGATTCGGCGCTGGCGGCAGCAGGAAGCGTTGGAGAAAACACGCCGGAACCGTCCGGATTTGCTGGGTGGGGCGTAGCGAGAGCTATCTTTTTTGTATGCAACGTTGTACAAACTCCGCACTTCGTTTTGAACCTTGACAACCGAGAACCAACGGAGTAATCGTGCGGGCGCTAGCCTGAAGTTTCTTTGGGCAACGACTGCGCTGGGTGCGCGGTCGAATCGTCGTTCGCAGCAGACCCGCGCCGGGTGGGCGCGAAATTCCAGGGCTCCGTTCCAGCACGTCACTTGGGGGGATGAAAATGGCAAGGATCGCCAGGACGCGATATGGGTGTGCGTTTTTTCCGCGGTTTTTCCAACTGAACATTGCGTGCGGGTTGGTGGCGTGCGTCTTGGCGGTCTGCCTGTGCGTTTCGTCCGCGTTCGGACAGAGCGCTTCGACGGGCGCCATTGCTGGAACGGTGACGGATGCTTCGGGCGCCGTGCTCACCAAGGCGACGGTGACGGCGACGAGCCTTGAAACGGGGCAAACAAGAACGACGACAACGGATGCAAACGGGCTTTATAAGTTCTCTCTTTTACCGCCGGGGAACTACAGCCTTAAGATTTCGGCATCAGGCTTCAAGACGGCAGAAGTGCCGTCGGTGACGGTGAACGTGACGGAGACTGCGACAGCGGATCGCAGCCTCGAAGTGGGCGCGCAAAATCAGGAAGTGACGGTGTCGTCGACGGCGGTGACGCTGCAGACCGAAAATGCAACGGTCGGAGGGCTGGTGGCTGGATCAACGGTCACGGCGTTGCCCTTGAGCACGCGAAATTTCACGCAGGTGATCGACCTTTCGCCGGGCGTGGTGGCGAACGTGGCGACGGCGACGGCGGTGGGCAACGGCACGATGGACATCAACGTGAATGGCTCGGGCTCCGATCAGAACACGTACATGATGGACGGGGTGGTCACGACGAACTACGGCAGCGGCGGCGCGGCGCAATCGGGCAGCTACGCCGGGATTCCGATTCCGAACCCGGACTCGATTCAGGAGTTCAAGGTGCAGACGTCGCAGTACGACGCGGCGTACGGGCAGAATCCGGGCGC
>DATJRU010000061.1:0-8183 GCA_035504455.1 Vulcanimicrobiaceae bacterium | reverse complement strand
CTCCAGGAGTTTATACCCTGGCACCCACGGGACAGCCGGGCGATTCCGGCTCGATCGGTGGGACGTTCACGACTTCACGCGAGATTCAATTCGCCGTGAGGCTGACGTTCTAAACCCAAAACTTATGGCCCGGTCGCTGCCGACGATCGGCGGCGGCCGGGCCATTCTTCCTGCCGGATTCTGCTATGCTGTTCGCGCCATGCCGCGCCGCAAGAAGCCTCGCCTCAAAATTCCCAAGGAAGCCCGGCGCCGGGCACGCCTCGGCATCGGCCTGCCGCCGCCCGAGCGCGTCATCATCGAGAAGCGCGACAAGCCTCCCAAGCACAAGAAAACGCTGCCTGAATTGATCGAGGAAATTTAGGCAAGCTTTTGTAGCGGCCGCTTTGTTTTCGAGGCGGGCGAACTCCGCGTGCGCTGCAGTCCGCCGTTTAGTGGATGTGGCGCGTCTTGCGGCCGACGTAATCCATCAGCAGATACTGCCCGAGCGTATACGGCGTGGTGAAGTAGGCTTTGCCGCGGCAAAGCTCGGTAATCTTTTGGACGAAGTGGACGAGGCTGTAGTCGCTCGCCAGCATGAACGTGTTGATTAGGATGCCAGCGCGCTTGCACTTGGCGACCTCTTCCATCGTCTGCGTCACGACCAAGGGATCGAGCCCGAAGGCGTTCTTGTAGATGCGTCCGTCTTCGAGCGTCAGCGCTGAGGGCTTGCCGTCGGTGATCATCACGATCTGGCGCATGTCTTTCTTCTGGCGCGCGAGAATCCGCTGCGCCATGCGCAATCCTTCGCGCGTGTTCGTGTAATACGGACCTACCTGCACGCGCGCGAGCTTGCCCAGCGGAATCTCCTCGGCGCTATCGTGGAAAAGGACGCAGTGTAGGGAATCGCCCGGATATTGCGTGCGGATCAGATGCGAAAGCGCCAGCGCCACGCGCTTGGCGGGAGTGAACCGGTCCTCGCCGTAGAGAATCATGCTGTGGCTGCAATCGAGCATCAGCACGGTGGCGCACGAGCTCTGATACTCGCATTGGTGGACCATCAGGTCGGGATAGTCGAGATCGATCGGCAGATTCAGTCCCTGCCGCTGCACCGCGTTGAAGAGCGTGCCGCTGATGTCCATATTCAGCGTGTCGCCGAATTCATACTGCTTCGAGGTGCCGCCCGATTCGACGCCAGTCGCGAGGTCGCGCGTGTCGTGGCGCCCGAAGCTGCTTTTGCCGAGAGATGCGAGCAAGTCTTTGAGCGTCTTGAAACCGAGAAAATCGAGCGCCTTATCCGTGATCTCGAAGCGCGCCTCCACGTTCGGCTGGTCCTGCCCCACCTGGCCGCCGGGAGTCTGCGAAGGCGGCGGCGTCACGCGCGCCGACTGCTGCTGCGTGATGTAGCCCTCTTCTTCCATGCGCTGGATGATCTGGTCGATCAGGTCGCGGAGTTCCTGATTCTGCGAGAGATCGGGATTCTCGCGGAGCTTATCCATCAATTCCTGCGGGACGAGATCACCCTCTTCGAGCGCGCGCAAAATCGCTTGGCGGAGCTGGTCCATGTGCTGCTCGCGCGATTTCTCCATGTCCATTTCGTAGATTCCGTACGGAGATTCGAATCCGCTCTGGAGGAAGAAGTCGGAGAGGCGGTTCATCAGCTCTTGCAGGTCGATGTCGTCGGCTGCGTCCGGCGCGTATCGGGAGTACTTGATGTATTTCATCGCATCCCTCCTTGGAGGGCTGACTCTTCCGTCCGAGCGACGAAGAGAGGTCCTTCGCTTCGCTCAGGATGACGATTGCGGGCAAAACGCAGTCGTCAGTTGAACTGGCGCCGGGGCATTCGGCCGCCGCCCGAGGGTTCCCGCGGATCGCGCGGCTCCGGCGACTTGCGCGCATCGGCGAAGAATCCGCGTTCCTCGCTGCGGCTGATCCGCTTGTGCGCCCACAGCCCTTCGAGAATGAACTCCGCCGCGCTGGTCTGAATCGCGGCATCGTCCCGCTCTTTCACTCCGAGCGTTTCGATATGCTCGAAGAGCCCCTGGATTTTCTTGAGCTGCGCGAGCACTTCGGCGCTCGAAGCATTGGCCGGGATTTTCAGTTCGCCGCCGATTTCGAACCACTGCACCACTGGTTGGAAATTGACGTTGGCGAAATATTTGGTGAACGTCTTGCCTACGGCCGCGCGAATCAATTCACGCGCGATGTTGTCCGCGCCGCGCATCTCGCCTTCGTATTCGAGCTCGAATTTGCCGGTCATTGAGGGAATCGCCGCGTAGACATCGGCCACGCGCGCGACAACGGCCGAATCCCGGCTGCGAACCGCACGCTGCTCGGCGCTGCTGAGCACGTTTTCGAGCGTGCTGATCGGCAGCCGCTGGCTGACGCCGGAGCGCCGGTCGACACGCTTGTCTTCGCGCGCCTGGAAGGCCACTTCTTCGACAATTTCGCGGATGTATTCGGGAATTTCGACGCGGCGCTTGCCTTCGCGGTCGGTCCACGCCTCTTGCTTCGTGATCGACATGCCTTCGCCGACCGTGGCAGGGTAGTGCGTGCGGATCTCCGAGCCGATGCGATCTTTCAGCGGCGTGATGATCTTGCCGCGCGCTGTGTAGTCCTCCGGATTGGCGGTGAAGACGAGCAGGACGTCCAGCGCCATGCGCACTGGATAGCCCTTAATCTGGATGTCGCCTTCCTGCATGATGTTGAAGAGACCGACCTGGATTTTCCCGGCGAGGTCGGGCAGCTCGTTGATCGCGAAGATGCCGCGGTTGGCGCGCGGCAAGAGTCCGTAGTGAATCGTGAGCTCGTCGGAGATATTTCGCCCGCCGCGCGCGGCCTTGATGGGATCGATGTCGCCGATCATGTCGGCGATGGTCACGTCGGGCGTGGCGAGCTTTTCGACGTAGCGGTGCTCGCGGGCGAGCCAGGCGATCGGCGTCGCGTCGCCTTCGGCGGCGATGCGCTCGCGGCACGCGCGGCAGAGCGGTGTATAGGGGTTGTCGTTGATCTCGCAGCCCGCCACCACCGGGACCTGCGGGTCGAGGAAACCCACGAGCGCGCGCAGGATGCGTGACTTCGCCTGCCCGCGCAGGCCGAGCAGAATGAAGTGGTGGCGCGAGAGCAACGCGTTGGTGATCTGCGGCGCGACCGTGTCGTCGTAGCCGTGGACGCCGGGGAAGAGCGTTTCGCCCTTCTCCATTTTCTGCAGAAGATTTTCGCGAATCTCCTGGCGCACGGTTCGCCGCGAGTAGCATTCTTCCGACCAGGTGCTCTTGCGAAGCTCGCCCAAAGTCTTGGGTAGTGGACTCATCGGGTCACCGATTCCTTATGAAGACACGGCGCGCGTCTGATCGCGCTCCCTGCCCGCCATTATAGTGGAACGCCGCGCGCACGGATACTAGGGCTTAAAAAGCTGCTCGGAGACGTTCGCAACTCGGCGTTTCCTGTGGACACTAGAACAGATGCGCGAGGCAGGTCGCAAGTTGCCGAAGTCGCTTTACAGCGAATCGAGCGCAAAAAAAAGATTGCAGTAAGAGGTGACTCAAAGACTGCTCTAGCGGGGGCTTAAACGGCCGAAAAGTGCCACGAAAAAGACGATTTTGGCAGCTTTTGCCGCGCCGGCGAGGCCGCGAGGGGACGGCGCGCCTAGTTCAGGGCGTGGCCGTTGCCGCCGGCACGTTTGCGGGCTCGCTCGCGATCCGAGAGCTTCGGCAACAGCGCTTGAATCCATTCGTCGACCATCTCTCTGCGACGGCTTTCGGAGCGGATCTCGAGGAGAGCTTGCCGCTTTTCGAGTTCGACCGGAAGGAGGGCCGCCATACGATAGGCGAGGGTGGCTTCGTCCTCGCTCGGTCCTTGCATCCACGGCTGCCCGAAGAGGAATTCGTGGCACTGTTCGAACGTCGTGACGAGACGGGTGCGTTTCGACGGGTCGAGGCTGGATTCTTCGTCCGGCACGTATTCGACGAGGCCCTCGTAGTACTCCTTTTCGTCGAGAAGCTCGGCGAGGCGGAAGACGGCGCGGCCTTCCGCAGTGATGTCCAGGCGGCCGTCGGGGTAATCGCGAATCTTGCGGATGATTTCGGCGGTGCAGCCCATCGTGGCGACGTTGTTATTCGCCGCGAGGACCATGCCGAATTCGATTTTCTCGTCGAGGCAGCGGGCGATCATCAGGCGGTAGCGCGGCTCAAAAATGTGGAGCGGGAGCGCCATGCCCGGAAGCAGGACCACGTCGAGCGGGAAGAGCGGGATGCGTGTTGGTCTGGGCATGAGCGGCGCCGCGGGCGCCGTAAAGGCTTAACGCAACATCGCGAGAGCTGCTTCCATTTCGTCTCGCGCGTGGGCGTCGCCTGTTTTCTGTGCGACGACGATGCCGTCGGAAAGAAGTTTGCGCGCCTCGTCGAGCCGCCCGACGCGCGCCAGATGCTGGCCGAACTGGAAGTATCCGGCGACGTAATCGGGGTGGAGTTCGAGGAGTTTGTGGAAGTGGCCAGTGGCCGCCGCGTCGTCTCCCAGCTTGACGCACTCGAGCGCGAGCCCGTACAGCGCAAAGGCGTCGCCCGGCTTGTCGGCGACGAATTGCTCGAGGATCTCGCGGCGCGATTTCTTCTGTGCGGTAGCCATGGGAATCGAGCCGATATTATAACGAGCGCGCCCCCGCGATCCAAGCGCCAGAAGGATTTTGCGATCGGCCAATGGGACCAGCGGGGCGCCGGCCACACGTTTGCGCGCGCAGGCGTTATTTCTTCAGAAGAGACGGCCAGTTCAGGACGACGGTGAAGGGCGCCTGGATATTCTGCTCCGCAAACAGAAAGCGTTGGCCGTCTCGCGTCACATCCCAATGGTTTTCGCTGACATAGCCAGAATACGGCGGCGACTGGAAAAGAGCTTTGGGCACGCCGGCTCGAAACACGGGACTTTCCGAAATGTCGACAGCCATCAGCATGCCGTCGGGAGCGATGTAGTACAGCTCTTTCCCGTCTCCCCTCCATCGAGGCTCATTCCCTCCGGTAGTGGAAATGAGCCATTTCCCGCCCGTATTGCCGGAGGTCGCGGCGGTGGCCGGCGAAAACGTTCGGACGTAGACCTCGTTTCGTCCGGACTCATCGGAGGAGTAAGCGATCAAGTGTCCATCGGGCGAGAAATGCCCATTGTCGCTGCTAGAACCGGTGCCCTCAAAAAGGAAAGGTGTCTTGTCGCCGTCGAGGGGCAGCACCCATAAGTCTTCCTTTGCTCCCTTTGCCGCCTGTCCAGTCGACTGATAAAGCAAAAAGCGTCCGTCGCGAGACCAGTCGGTGAGCCACTTGTCATCGGTCGACTTCAGAAGAACATCCTCGCCAGTTACGCCACTCGCCAGCTTCTGATAAAGATCGTATTCGCCGGCGCTTCTCGATCCGTAGATGATTCGGCTGCCATCCGGAGACCATGCGCCCAGGATGGCCGACGAAGAACCAAATGTGAACCGCGTGCTGGTACCCCGCGAGAAATCAACCAGCCAGAGAGTCTCTGTAGACGGATTTGATGGATCGTCCGAGCGACTAACAACGGCGCGAGTTCCATCGGGAGACAGAGAGATCGTGTCGTAAGCGCCCGGATCGCCGGCGGTGCCCAGCACCCGCCCCTGCCGGTCGAACCATGTGAGATGAGAGATTCCCCCGAGGCCCGTCCTGTAAACCACCACACCGTTGGTCGAAGCCGAGAAGTAGCCGTATCGCTGGAAAGATCCAAGCTGCTCAGCCAGCGGGACTGGCTCGCCGGTAGGTTCCAGCCGACGCGCATCGAAAGGCTGGGCCACCAGCACGCGGTCGCGAACGAACAAGATGTAACCCGGCCGCCCGTCGGAGGGCGGCACGTAAGCGGGCTGAGAGGTATTGGCCCATAGCCGGTTCAAACTTTGCTCGGACGGCTTGGCATCCAGCGAGCCCACGTAAATACCGCTGTTTTCGGGCGCGTCCGATCCGCGCAAGTAGAGGAAGTGACGCCCATCGGGAAGAAAAACAGGGAAGCCGTGGAAGGTCTCCTTCCGCGACGAATCGACTGAGGTCACCGGGGTTGCGGTCCCGCCATTGTCCGAAACCTGCATCAGGCCTGTTGGGCCGCCCCTGGCGGTCGCGAAGACGATCACACCGTCGGAGTTCCACGCCCCACCGAGTAATATCCCAGTGATGCCGCACAACGTCTGAGGTGGTCCGCCGGAGACGTCGACCTTCTTCAACTCTCCGCTATCGCTAAATGCAATGTACCGGCTATCGGGACTCCAGAAAGAAATCGAGACGTCGTTCGATGAAAATTCCGCGCCAGACAAAGGGTGCGCCTCAAGCGAGTCCAGCGAGCGTATCCACAATCCGTAACGGCCATCCGTCCCCTCTGCCTCAAAGGCCAACTGGCGGCCGTCGGGCGAAACGCCGAACGGAATGGTCAGCGTCGACGTTTTCGCCTGGGACAAAGGAATTGTGAAGCGCACCGGTCCAGCCGGGGCAGTCCGGGTTTCGCCGAAGTAGACGAAGGCGAGCGATGCCAAGGCGATGAAGAGCAAAGCTGCAACGGACCACGGCATCACGCTACGCCACACGGGCACTGTAGCGCCGCGCACCTGCGCGGCCTCCGCAGCGCCGGAGAGAATTTCGTCGATTGAGATGCGTGCGTCACCGATGGCTTGTATCCGCTGCTTCGGATCTTTCTGCAAGCAGCGCTGCAACAGCGTTTGAACAGGCGTGGGGGTCGCCCGAGGCAGTTGCGACCAGTCCGGATCGGCGCGTATGACGGCCGCTAACGTGTCCGTAACGGTCTCGCCCGGGAATGCCATTTTCCCCGTCAGCATCTCGTAGAGTACGCAGCCGAAGGCCCAGATGTCTGCGCGGCGATCCACAGACTTGCCCTTCGCTTGCTCGGGCGACATGTACGCCGCCGTGCCCAGAAGAACTCCGGCCTGCGTGGCCATCCGGCTGAGAGTCGGAGAATTCGAGATGTCTTGCGGCGTCATCTCGGTGTCCATTGCTTTCGCCAAGCCGAAATCGAGGACCTTGACGGTGCCGTCAGCGGCTACTTTGATATTCGCGGGCTTGAGATCGCGATGGACGATGCCCTTTTCGTGCGCGTATTCGAGCGCTTCGCAAATCTGCTTGGCGATACGCAGGGCGTCCTCAAGGGGAATCGGACCTTGCGCGATACGATCGGCGAGTGTTGGCCCTTCGGCCAATTGCATCACTAGGGCATGGGTGTTTCCGGAGTCTTCCAGGCCGTAAATCGAGGCGATATTCGAGTGATCGAGCGCGGCGAGGACCTTGGCTTCGCGTGCGAAGCGGGCCATGCGCTCAAAGTCGCGCGCAAAAATGTCGGGCAAGACTTTGAGGGCTACGTCTCGACCGAGCTTCGAATCTCGCGCGCGGTAAACCTCCCCCATCCCGCCTGCGCCGAGCGGTTGGACAATGTCATACGGGCCGAACTTGCTACCTGAGGCGAGGGCCATTGGGTCGAGGGATTATAGCCGAAAGACCCTCGATGACGCACAGCGGGACGCGATTTTCGTGGCGGATGAGGGCGCTGGCGAAAACGATCGCCCTGGGCAAATCGGACGGAAGATTGGAACCGTTAACCGAAAGAGTACGTTGACGAAGCTAATGAGTCGCGTTTGCGTGGCGTGGCCGGATGGCAGGCCAGCGGACGACGCTTGGGTCTATGTCGCGTATCCGCACACGAAGGATGCAGTCGATTTTCGGAGAACAGATTACGCCGGGAACACCGAGCTGGACGTGTTCGGCGATTCGCCCATCCGTGTATTCGCGGAGATCGCTGTCGACGATGGAACGGTTCGAGGCGCCACTCGTTTCAGCGTGCCGGTTGAGCTTGAGACGACCAAACTGCCGGCAGATTTCGCGCTGGTCCTGTCCACTTCGACTCTGCAGGCAGCTCCGCAGCCGTAAAACCGACCGCTTTCCGACATGGCCCAACCGTAAGCACGACAGATTTTGACTCCTGTCGCCGCAGAGGCGCATCTAAGGCGCGAGACCTGTCAGCCACCGGCGCGTCCACGCTTGGTGTGTGGCTGGCGAGTGCGTGGCGATTTTCAGCGGAGAGTGGGCTAATGGGACTATCGTGGCAGCAGGGACCGACTTCACCGGGGGCGATTGGGCGGTTTCTGGTGCCTGAGCCGCTTCCGAAAAGATTGCTGTATGCGGAGCCGTTGCGCAGACGGATGCGCGTGC
>DATJRU010000060.1:0-5240 GCA_035504455.1 Vulcanimicrobiaceae bacterium | reverse complement strand
ACGATGGTGAGCATGTCGCCCTCGAGGGTGAATCGGCGGCGCTGTTCGGTGCCGGCCCAGTGCGGGTACCAGGCGACCTCGACGTTGGTGACCACTTCATCGCCTTCGATGCGATAGGTTCCCGTGTAGGCGAGCATCCTCTTCCATAAGTCGGAAAAATCCTCGTGGCAGGTGGGCATCGGCAGCTTCTTTTTGTCGCCGGGCCCGCTGACGCAGACGGTCATCATGCGCCCCCAGGGAGTGAACATGATGTAGCCCTCGGGGTGCTCGGTGACGATCGTCTCGATCTCGCCGTCGTGCACGGTGCTGGCTTCGGAGGAAACCAACCGCCAGGAGCCGACCACCGGGTGCTGCGCCGCGTTCGCGGCGGAAGCTCGCTGGGACGCAGCAGGCGCGGCGAAAGGCTTCGGAGCGAAGAGGCGCGAGCGATCCGCCGCAACGGGCTCGGAACTGGCGATCAGAGTCTCGGAGCGCTTCCAGGCCGAATCCGGCGCGGGCACGTCCAGCTCGAGCACGGCCGCGGCGGTATGAGATTGAGCGAAGAGCTGGCGCTGGTCCGCTGAACCAGCCTGGCGAGAATCGCCTGAGAAAGGGAGAAACGAGGCCCTGGATACCCGTCGCATGATGCCTCCTGAGCTTGCGTCATCACTTGGAATGGGCCCGATGGCTACACCTAGTATGGCTAGGACCCGGGCGCATGTCGTTAGTACGGAAGGCAGTTTCGGAGTGGTACTGAAGTACCAAAGGCGAACAGCCTTCGAACCGTTGTGCCGTGGAGGAGCAGTCGCGCGGAGCCAGCGCGCCCTCGCCCTTCACCCTCGACCCCTACTCCTACTGCGGGTGGACGCCGAGCTGGTCGTTGTCGTCGCCGGCGGCGAGCGGGGCGATGCAGAGGCGCGTGCCGGAGGCATCGCACTGGTAGACCTGGTAGACGGGGAGGTCGCGCGGCTGGACGGAGTAGTCGCCGTCTTCCATATCGACGGCGCGCTCGTAGTTGTCGAGGACGTAGGGATTGCCGGGAGTGGCGCGCACGCGAAAGACGCCGGTGCTGGGCTCGTAGTTGCCGTAGCTGAAGCAGTAGCCGACGCAGGCGCGGTCGATCATGTGCTGGATCAGGATGCGCGAGTCGTCGGGCGGGTCGATGGTGGCCATCACGCGCGAATTTTTCGGGAGCGTGCGGACGAGCTTTTCGGCTTGCGTCTCCATGCGATTGGCGATGGCGGTGTCCTGGTAGACGAAGGCGAAGAAGACCGCGGCGATGGCGCCCGACACGGCGAGGTGCCACAGGCGCGGGCGCATCGCGCCGAGCAGGCAGCAGACCACGACCGCGGAGACGGACGTGAGCCGGTCGGTGAGCAGCGCGATGGGAACCACCGAGAAGTGAATGCCGCGCGGCAGCAACGGCACCGCGAGCAGGACGATGATGTAAAGCTGCAGCGGGATGCTGAAGTCGCCGAGGAAGCCGCGCTCGCGGCGGCGCGTGAATAGATCGAGGGCGAGCGCGACGAGGACGAACGCGATCAGCGCGCCCGCGCAGATCCAGTAGCGCTCGCCGTAGAGCACCAGCTGGTCCGCGCCGCTATACCAGAGCGGCGATTCGGGCGCGGCTTCCACGATGAAGTGCCGCCAGAAATAGAGGTGCAGCGCGGCCATTCCGGCGATGGCCGGGACCAGCAGCAGAAATTGCTTGCGCGGCGGCAGCAGTTGCGCGACGCCGACGTAGATGGCGGCGCCGGCGAGCCAGATGAGCGCCGTCACGTGGCCGAGCAGGACGAGCGGCGCGAGGGCCAGCGCGATGAGGCGCTCCAGGTCGCGTCCTCGCCAGCTTAATGCCAGCGCGAAAAACGAGAGGCCGAGCGCCAGGTAATAGTTGAAGAAGCCCATGCGGAACGTGTAGCCGTAGGCGACCAGCGCGAGCACGGGCGTCAGCAGCCACGGCGGGCGCCGCGCGGCGGCGGCAACCAGCGCGAAAGCTCCCCAGAAAAAGATCAGCACGCACAGCGACACGGCGAACTTTTCGGCGAGGTGCTGCGGGCCGGCGAGTCCGAAGAGCGCGCCGAAAAAGCTGAGCACGAAATCGAAGAGCACGTTGGTCCAAGGATGCGCGAGCCAGAGGCCGGGGGCATCGCCGTGGCGGATGAGCTGGGCGAGCCAGGCGTTGTAGACGTGGCTGCCGAGGTCGGAGCACTCGATGCGGCGCCGCCAGAAGCAGGGAACGAGCGCCAGCGCGGAAATCGCCAGCATTCGCCGCCAGTGGTCGCGAACGAAGTCGCGCGACTGGCCCAGCGCGGAGGAGTTTGTCGAGGCGAGTGGGTCGGTCAATGTCGTGAGTGCGGCGTCGAAAAAAAGATAACAGACGGCGGGGCTGGCCGGGTTGGTCATTTCAGTGCGAGGTAAATTTGAACGCTCCACTCAACACAGAGGGCGCCCGAAAGACGGAAACAAGCAGGCAAAAACAAAGCTCTACCGCAGAGGCGCTGAGGCGCGGAGGCGCAGAGAAAGGCGGAGACGGCAGCGCTTGCGCGCGCGGATTCGGGCGCGGTTAGCGGGTGGGCTTGGGCAGCGGCGGCATGGGGCGATGGGCGCTCGAGCCGGGGCGCTTGCGTTCGGACGGGTCCCAGTCTTCCGGCGGGAAGGCGATGCGCCAGAAGAGCGGCGACGCTTCGGTGAACTCGAGGCCGACTTCGGTCTTGCCGTTTTCTTTTTGGCCGAGCGACGTGACGGTGCAGGGAAGCTCTTCGGCGGTCTTCGCGTTGACGATGGAAATCGTCTGTCCCCTTACGAGGCGCGCAGCGACACGGACAAGGCCGCCGTGCGCGCTGACGGACACGGTCTGCGTGGATTCCTCGAAGGCCTGCCCGGCGTACTTGCCCCGAACCAGAACCGGCATGGCGATGAAGACGCGATGCGAGCGGCGACGATCGTTGCTTTCAGTGACGGTGCCCTGCATCGTCGGCTTGGGATCGGACATGAGATCGGATCTCCCTTGGTTGTGATCGCGCGTGGCGAGCCTTTTGAGGACTCGTACCCGGGCCGGAGCCGGGGCGCCGCTGATTTGCTTATTTTACCGCGCAAGCCGGGAAGGGGCGCGGAGATGTCCAGGGGATTCGTACAAATAGATAATACGGTCGACGAGGGCCAGGTACCCGGGTACCAGAAAAGGCGATGGCTTGCTTGCGGGGCGATCTAAAAAGCGTGCGGGCAAACAAAAAGGGCGGACCGGCGATTGCCGATCCGCCCTTTCCGTTCAGACTAGAGGCTGGTGACGTTCGCAGCCTGCAGGCCCTTGGGGCCGCGGGTGACTTCGAATTCAACCGCCTGGCCTTCGTTCAGCGACTTATACCCATCGGCCTGAATGGCCGAGAAGTGGACGAAAACGTCCTCGCCGGACTGGCGCTGGATGAACCCATAACCCTTGCTGGCATTGAACCACTTCACTGTTCCTTGTTCCTTCACTGATGTACTCACTTTTCTTCTTTAAGCTATTTGCGCTCTCCGACCGCCTCCAGCCGTAAAACAAAAAAGGCCGCAAGTGTGAACTTGCAGCCCCTTCAATCGAATCTAAAGGTGTTACAAGAGCAACAAACGCAACTGCACTGTAGCACAATTTCCACTACGCGTCTAATAAAATCTTTGCGCTCAACGTTCGAAAGCGCAACGCGACACTTTTCCTTGGGAGCTGACACCACGCGGCAAACAGAGGCGTGCTCCGCGCGATTCCGGTACAATCGAAACATTCCAACTGGGCAAGCTGACATGAGTAGCGAGCGCGAAAAGCTGCGGGCAGCGCGGCGGCTGGTGATCAAGGTCGGAACGACGACGGTCACGGGAGCCGAGGGAGAGCTGTGCCGCGAGCGCGTCGAGCCGATCGTCCGCTCGATCGCCGAGCTGATGAAGGCGGGGCGGCAGGTGGTGCTGGTGTCGTCCGGCGCCGTCGGCCTGGGGCGCGGGTGGCTGGGGCTGCACCGGTCGCGGCTCGACGACATGGTGACGAAGCAGGCGTGCGCGGCCGTCGGCCAGAGCCTGCTGATGGACGCCTACAAGAATTTATTCGCGCAGTGGGACATCAAGATCGCGCAGGTGCTGCTCACCGAGGAAGACTTCACGAACTGGCGGCGCTACTCGAATCTGCGCGAGACGATGGAAAAGCTGATCGGCTTCGGCGTGCTGCCGATCGTCAATGAAAATGACACAGTTTCGACGGCCGAACTCGAGTCCGTCGCGGGCGGCGGCGCGCGCACCGCGGCTTTCAGCGACAACGACCGGCTCGCTGCGCTCGTGATGAGCGGGCTCGAAGGCGACGCGCTCGTCCTGCTGACGAACGTCGACGGGCTGCTGCGCAACGGCGTGTCCGAGAGCGCCGCGGCGAGCGAAGTGATTCCGCTCGTCGAGGAAATTACGCCGGAGCTGAAGGCGCTGGGCGCGGGTCCTGCGGCCGGCGGGCGCGGCGGCATGAAGACGAAACTCGATGCTGCGGAAATCGCGATGAATTGCGGCGGCACGACGGTGATCGCCAATGGCACCGATCCGCGCGCTCTCGAGCGAATTTTCGCGGGCGAAAAAGTGGGCACGGCGTTTTTGCCGGCGCGTCGGATGCGCGGGAAGCGCCGCTGGATCGCGTACGCGGCGGACGTTCGCGGGCGCGTGGTGGTCGACGCGGGCGCGCATCGCGCGATCACGCAGGGTAAGGCGAGCCTGCTGGCCTCGGGCATCGTGCGCGTCGAAAATCATTTTGCGCCGATGGACGTGGTGAGCATCGTCGATTCGGAGGGGCGGGAATTCGCGCGCGGCATCGCCAATTGCGCGAGCGGCGAGGCGGAGAAAAGCTCCGGCCGCAAGGGCGCGCGCGGCAGCGGGCGCGACGCGGAGCCATCCGCGGTGCTCGTGACGCGCGACAATATCGTCCTATTGCAGAAATCATGAGCCAGCCCGTCACAGCGTCGATCGACGCCGCAGCGGATTCCGTCCCTTTGATCACGCACCGCGCGCGCACGGCGTCGCGCCAGGTGGCGAAGCTCACCGCCAAGCAGCGCAACGACGTGCTGCTGGCCGCCGCGAAAGCCATCGAGCAGCACGCCAAGCACATCCTCGAGGCGAACGCCGCCGATTGCCGCGCCGCCGAGCCTGCCGTGAAATCCGGGCAAATGTCGGCGGCGATGTTCGAGCGGCTGCGCGTCAAGGAATCGGGCGTCGGGCAGATGGCGACGCAGATTCGCGCGGTCGCGAAGATGGAAGATCCG
>DATJRU010000059.1:0-24059 GCA_035504455.1 Vulcanimicrobiaceae bacterium | reverse complement strand
ATCGAGCGGATCGTCCTGCTGGATGGGTTCGAGAACTTCGATGCAGCGCGGCGGCGCGGCAAGGGCGTCCTTTTCTTGACCGGGCATATGAGCGCGTGGGAGCTCGCGCCATTCGCGCAGGCACTGTACGGGCACCCGCTGCATTTTCTGGTGCGGCCGATCGCCAACCGGCGCGTGGATGCGCTGATCAACGCGTACCGATGCCGGTCCGGAAACCAGCCGATCGAGAAGAATCGCGCGGCGCGCTCGATTCTCAAAGTCTTAGGCGACGGCGGGACGGTCGGAATTCTCGCGGACCACAACGCGACGATTGAAGAAAGCGTATTCGTCGATTTCTTCGGGATTCCGGCTTCGACGACTTCAGGGCTGGCGCGGCTTGCGCTACGCACGGACGCGGCCGTGGTGCCGGGGTTTTTGTCGTGGGATGCGCAGCGGCGGAAATACCGGCTGCGATTTGAGCCCGCCGTGGAACTCGTGCGCACCGGAAACGAGGAATCCGACGTGAAGGAGACGACCCAGAGATTCATGCGCGTGGTCGAAGATTACATTCGCACCTACCCGGATCAGTGGCTTTGGGTGCACAAGCGGTGGAAGACGCGGCCGCCCGGCGAGGAATCGATCTACCCATTCTAGTTGGTCATTCTGATTCGATGCGCTTCGAGAAGCATTCGTAAAGGAGATGCGACGATGACTCGCGCTGCGATCTGCACGGCCGGTGAGCTGGCAAAGTATCTCGGAGCCGAGCTGCACGGAGATGCCGCGGCGCAAGTGGCCGGCGTTGCGAGCCCTGAGCGCGCGAGCGCGGGGGACTTGATCTACGTGGAGTCACCGCGCCACCAGGAACGTGCGGCGCGATCGGCGGCGGTCTGCGTGATTGTGGGCGAGGGAACGCGTATCGCCGGAAAGACCGTGCTCGAGGTGCGGGAGCCGAAGCTGGCGTTTGCGAAGGCGGCGGCATTGCTGACGAAGGAGCCTGCGCCCCATCCAAGCGTCCATCCGACGGCGATTATTGCTGCGAGCGCGACGGTTGCGCCTGGTGCGTTCGTTGGGCCATACGTGGTGATCGAGGACGAGGCTGCGGTCGGGGACGGGGCGATCGTCGAGGCGTTTTGCTTTTTGGGCAGGGACGCGCGCGTGGGCGCGAATTGCCGGCTGCATCCTCGCGTGACGCTCTATGCCGGGGCGAAGCTCGGCGATCGAGTGGAAGTTCATTCGGGGGCGGTGATTGGCGCAGACGGATTCGGATACGTTTTCGGGGAAGGGCGGCACTGGAAATTTCCACAGGCTGGCAGCGTGGAAATAGGAGACGACGTGGAGATCGGTGCGAATGCCACGATCGATCGCGGCTCGCTCGAAACGACGCAGATCGGCAAAGGCGTCAAGATCGATAACCTCGTGCAGGTGGCGCACAATGTCCGAATTGGGGAGCACTCGGTCCTGGCGGCGCAAACGGGCGTTTCGGGCAGCAGTACGCTCGGCAAAAATGTGATGGTCGGGGGACAGGTGGGCATCGCCGACCACTGCACCCTCGAAGACGGCGCGATCGCCGGGGCCCAGGCGGGAATACCGACGGGAAAGACGATCCACGGCGGCCAGGTGGTTTGGGGCACACCGGCGCGGAGCCTGGAGAAATTCAAGCGCCAGTACGCATGGTTCGCCCGGCTCCCGGAACTAGCCGAGCGGGTACGCAAACTGGAATCGGCCGTGGAAGGGCCAGGCGGCTGAGGAGCTTACTTTGCAGGCAGCCCCCGGCTGGCGCGCGACATCCTAAGGTATAGCCTGGCCGGGCTCAGGCAGGTGTTTTCGGTTGACCCTGGCCCAAATACAAAAGATAATGGATTGGGGTTAGCCTGTAACTACCTGTATTGTCGATAGATTGTGTGCATTCCTATTCCGGGGAGGTGACGCGGGTGGACGTGGCGCGTGCCGAACCGGCTTTATATTGGTGGGTGAGACCGAGGCATGTCTGAGGGCTTGATGACACCGGAGGC
Source organism: Vulcanimicrobiaceae bacterium (assembly GCA_035504455.1). GTDB lineage: Bacteria > Acidobacteriota > Terriglobia > Acidiferrales > UBA7541 > Palsa-295. The sequence goes on along the minus strand of DATJRU010000059.1, from coordinate 22,068 downwards.
ACAACTCCGCGTGAGCGGTGGAAACGACGCGGGTCAAGCAACTGCTCGAAGCCGTGAAACGGAATCCCCGATTGCCGAAGCCATTCGGCGGGGGATCGATTGGTTCTTGTCGGCACAGAATCCGGCAGGCTACTGGTGGGGTGAGCTGGAAGCCGACACCACATTAGAATCTGACTACATCCTTTACCTGCAGATCCTGGGCGAACTGAAGTCCGAGAAAACCGCAAAACTGGCGAAGTATATCCGCGACAGGCAACTGCCTGACGGTGGCTGGAACATATTCTACGGCGGTCCTTCCGAGCTGAACGCGACCGTGAAAGCTTGGGTTGCGCTGCGGCTGGCAGGCGATCCGGCAAACGCGCCGCATCTCGAACGGGCGAAGAAGAGGATTCACGAGCTCGGCGGACTCGAAGGGACGAATTCCTACGTTCGCTTTTATCTCGCTATGGTGGGCGCGATCAACTGGAGGATGGTTCCCACGATTCCCCCCGAGCTGATGCTGCTGCCGGAGTGGTTCCCGCTGAATTTGTACGAAATGTCGTCGTGGACGCGCGGGATCGTGATTCCGCTGACGCTGATTTACGCGCAAAAGCCGGGATGGACGCTGCCGAAGGGAGTCACCGTCGACGGACTATTCAAGCAGCCCGGGGCGATGCCGCGCTCGCTCGCGTGGGACAAGCAGGTTGTCTCGTGGAAGAACCTTTTCCTGGCGATCGGCCGCAGCGTGAAGCTCTATGAGAGCCTGCCGTGGAAGCCGTTTCGCAAAGTGGCGCTGGCGCGCGCTCGCAAGTGGATGCTCGAACGGCTGGAGCGCAGCGAAGGTCTGGCAACCATCTATCCGGCGATGATGAATTCGATTTTCGCGATGCTCGCGGAGGGCGGCGACACGACTGATCCTCTCGTCGCGCGCGAGATTGGATTCCTGGCGCGCTATGAGATCGAAGAGGGCGACACGCTCCGCGTGCAGCCTTGCATTTCGCCGCTGTGGGATACGGCGATCGCGATGGTGTCGCTGGAGGAAGCGGGGCTCGATCCCGCGCATCCGTCGCTGGTGGCGGCTTCGCGATGGCTCGTGTCGAATCAGATTCTTGGCCCGGGCGATTGGCAGGTGAAGAACCGCAAGGCCGCGCCGGGCGGATGGGCGTTCGAATTTCGCAACGACTTTTACCCGGACGTGGACGACACGGCATTCGTGCTCATGGGGCTGAGCCGCGTGGCCGACCCGGAGCCGGAGAAGCTGCGCGCTTCCGTCCGTCGCGGGCTCGCGTGGCTGCTGAGCATGCAGAATGCGGACGGGGGCTGGGGCGCGTTCGACCACGAGAACAACCAGCAGTTCCTCAATCACATTCCGTTTGCCGATCACAATGCGATGCTCGATCCTTCGACCGCCGATGTGACGGCGCGGGCGATGGAGTGCCTCGGCCAGATGGGCTGGCCGTCGACGCACCCGGTGGTCGAGCGAGCGAAGGCATACCTGCGGCGCGAGCAGGAAAAAGATGGCTCGTGGTTCGGACGCTGGGGCGTGAACTACGTCTACGGAACGAGCGGTGTGTTGCGTGCGCTGGAAGCGATCGGACTCGGAACGCTGCCGGAAGGCCGGCGCGCGGCGGAGTGGCTGCGCTCAATACAGAATGCGGACGGCGGATTCGGCGAGACAGTTTTGTCGTACTACGACCCGTCGCTGAAGGGGCAGGGAAAGAGCACCGCGTCGCAGACGGCCTGGGGCCTGATCGGTTTGCTGGCCGTGAATGGCGCGGCCGCGCTCGAGGATCCTGCCGTGGGACGCGCGGTGGCGTGGCTGGTTTCGCATCAGAATCAGGACGGCACGTGGGATGAAAGCGAGTTCACGGGCACGGGTTTCCCGCTGGTGTTCTATCTCAAGTATCACTTGTATCGAAACTCCTTCCCACTGTACGCACTGGCGCGCTACGATAATCTGCTGAAGAACAGAAAACGATTTGCAGGTATCCAGATTCGTCCCGAAGAGATCGAGCACGCTGACGGTTATTGGGGGTAAGAGATGAAAACTCCCTCCGCGCTCCGGATTTTCCAGATCCTATGACTACGCTGGTAACCGGCTCGACGGGCTTCGTAGGAAGCCACGTCGCCCGGCAACTTGTTGCTGCGGGCGATCGTGTTCGCGTGCTCGTGCGGCGGTCGAGCAAGCTGCAGGCGCTCGAAGGGCTGCCGGTGGAACGCGTGGAAGGCGACCTGCGGGATGCGCTTTCGCTCGACCGGGCGATGAAGGGCGTGCGGCGCGTGTACCACGTGGCCGCGGATTACCGCCTTTGGACGAAGACGCCGGAGGAAATTTACGAGAGCAACGTCGAAGGCACGCGGCGGCTTTTCGAAGCGGCTGCGCAGGCGGGCGTCGAGCGGATCGTTTATACGAGTACGGTGGCGACGATCGCCGTTCCGGCGCACGGCCCCGAGCTGCCGAGTGAAGCGACGCAGGCGAGCCTCGGCCAGATGATCGGCCACTACAAGCGCTCGAAATTTCTGGCGGAACTCGAAGCGATCAAGGCGGCCGGCGCGGGCGTGCCGGTCGTAATCGTGAATCCGACCGCGCCCGTTGGGCCTGGCGATTGGAAGCCGACGCCGACCGGCCGGATCATCGTGGATTTTCTGAACGGCAAGATGCCGGCATACGTCGACACGGGATTGAATGTGGTGGCGGTCGAAGACGTGGCGGCCGGACATCTGCTTGCGGCTGAGAAGGGCCGGATCGGCGAGCGTTATATTCTCGGCTGCCGCAACATGACGCTGAAACAGATTTTGGAGGCGCTGGCGCCGATCGCGGGGCGTCGCGCGCCGCGCGTGCGGCTGCCGCATGCGTTTGCACTGGCCGCGGGATACGCGGATGAGTGGTTTTCGCGATTGGGGGGACGCGAGCCGCGGATTCCCGTGGAGGGCGTGAAGATGTCGCGCCACAAAATGTTCGTGGCGAGCGACAAGGCCGAGCGCGAGTTGGGTTACAAGCCGAGCTCGGTGGAAGCGGCGCTGGAACGCGCGGTCCGGTGGTACGAGCAGCATGGATACGTCCGCGGAAGCTCTCCCTCGAAGGCGATCGAGAGCGCGGCGGCGGCGTAGTTTTTGGCTCTACACATGAAAATTCTGGTTACATTCGCGCTTGAAAATGAATTCGCGCCGTGGCGAAAGATGCGGCGCTTCCAGCGCGCGTGCGTTGACGCGTGGGATCACACCTATGTGGCCAAGGTTGGGCCGGCTGATGTGCGTGTGGTGCTGACCGGCGCGGGACGCTTTGCCGTCCAGCAAAGCCTGCGAAACGCGTTCGATCAGGCGCCGGACGTGTGCATTGTCTCTGGCCTGGCGGGCGCTCTGAAGCCGGATTACCGTCCGGGTGCGATTCTTGCGGCAAGAACGGTCGCCGACCTGTATGGAACGAGGCTGATGCGAGGCGACGGGGAATTGATTTCCAAGGCCGGGGAGTGCGGAGCGCGGATCGTCGAAAAGTTTCTGGTTTCCGATCGCGTGGTTTCGACGGCCGACGAGAAGAAGGCGCTCGGTGCGTCGGGCGATGCAGTGGATATGGAGAGCCTCTACATTCTGGCCGCGGCTGCACACTCGGACGTTCCGGCGGTTGCGATTCGAGCGATCAGCGATGATGTCGGGTCAAACCTTCCGCTCGATTTCGACCGCACGTTCAACGAGCGCGGCGCGGTGAGCGTTCCGAGAGTGCTGAAGCAGCTCGTAGCGCGGCCGCATCGAATTGGTGGCCTGATCCGGCTGGCGCACGAAAGCGAACGAGCGGCGGCGGCGCTGGCGGGTTTTCTCGACGCCTACGTGCAGCGCGTGACGCCGAGTCCTTTGCCGGAGATCGCCAAAGCTGAGGCGCTCGCGATATGAGCCACACGGTCATCGATATCGGATCGCACGAAGCCTCGGGGACTCTTGGCGGGCAAATGCGCGCGGGCGTGTATCGCGGCAAAGGCCGCGTAGTAGTGGAACAAGTTCCCATTCCAGAGATCGGCGAAGGGGAAGTGCTGTTTCGCGTGGCTGCGTGCGGCATCTGCGGTACCGACATCAAGAAAATCCATCACGGCTTCATTGCGCCGCCGCAGATATTGGGCCACGAGCTTGCGGGAACGGTCGTGCGAGTGGGCCGCGGCGTGAAGAAATTCAAGATGGGCGACCGCGTGGTGAGCTTTCACCACATCCCGTGCGGCGGCTGTTTCTACTGCGAGCGCAAATTGTTTTCGCAGTGCGCGGGCTACAAGAAAACGGGCCTGACGGCGGGATTCGATCCGAACGGCGGAGGCTTCGCGGAATACGTGCGCGCAATGCCGTGGATCGTCGAGCGCGGGATGATCGCGTTGCCTACGGGCCTAAGCTTCGAGGAAGCGACTTTTGTCGAGCCGGTGAACACGGCGCTGAAGGCGATTCGAAAGGCGCGCGTGGCGAAGGGCGAAACGATTCTTGCGATCGGGCAGGGGCCGATCGGAATGTTGCTGACCATGCTGGCAGCGCACGAAGGCGCGATCGTCTATTCGAGCGATCCGATGGCGGGGCGGCGGCAGGCGAGCGTTCGCTTTGGAGCGAAGGAATCGTTCGATCCGGCGAAGACAAATCTGCTCGACGAGATGCGATCGCGCACGCAAGGTCGCGGGGCGGACGCCGTCCTGCTGGCGGTGCCCAACCCGTCATTGGTCCCCGAAGCTCTTGCGCTCGCGCGACCGGGCGGGCGCGTGTTACTGTTTGCACATAACGATCCGGTGCTTCAACTGGAGTTTCCGGCGGCCGCGGTGGGAATCGAGGAGAAAGAAATTCTCGGAAGCTACAGCGCTTCGGTGGACGATCAGGCCGAGTCCGCCGCGCTCGTTTTCGAACGGCGTTTGCCGGTGCGCGAGATGATCTCGCACCGCTTCCCGCTGGAACGCATCGCGGATGCGCTTGAACTTGCGGCGCGTCCGAAGGACGATACTCTGAAAGTGGTGATCACGCACGAATGAGCAAGGCAGACAGAAACGGGCACATGACCGCGGCCGTTCTTTATGGCCGCGAGGACGTGAAGATCGAACAGGTCGAGAGGCCGCAGCTTGCCGACGACGAGGTGCTGGTGCGGGTGTCGGTCGCGCTGACGTGCGGCACGGATCTGAAAGTCTGGAAGCAGGGATTTCACGCCCGGATGATTCAGCCGCCGTCGCTTTTCGGCCACGAGTGCGCGGGAATCATCGAAGCGCAGGGGCGCAAGGTCAACGGAGGAGTTCACAAGGGGATGCGCGTGGTGCCGGCGAATTCCGCCCCGTGCAACGTGTGCTTCTATTGCAAGAAGGGCCAGCCAAACCTCTGCGAAGACCTGCTTTTCAATAACGGCGCGTACGCGGAATACATTCGCATTCCCGGACGCATCGTTCGCGAGAACATGCTGGAGATTCCCGAGGGGATGTCGTTCCTCGATGCGGCGATGGTCGAGCCGCTGGCGTGCGTGCTGCGCGGAATTCACGAAACGGGGATCAAGGCGGGAGACACGGTTGTCGTGATCGGCTGCGGGCCGATCGGGCTCGAATTTATCCGGATTCTTTCGCAGCGCAAGGTGCGCGTGATCGCGGTCGCGCGGCGCGCGGTGCGCAAGCAGGCTGCGGAGCGATTTGGCGCGCACGCTGCGTTCGACGTCTCCGAAATGGACGATCCCGTGAGCCGCGTGCGTGAACTGACGGAAGGCGGACGCGGCGCGGATGCGGTGATCGAAGCGGCCGGCCAGCCGATTACCTGGCAGTGGGCGCTTGAAATGGTGCGCAAGGGCGGCACCGTGAATCTTTTCGCGGGCTGCGCGAAGGGCACCGAAGTGAAGATCGACCCGTGGATGCTGCACTATTCCGAGATCACGATCAAGTCGACGTTCCATCATACGCCCCGATTTATCCGCGAGGCGCTCGACACCATCGCGCGCGGCGAGATTCGCGCTCGCGATTTCATTACCGGAGAAGTGCCGCTCGCGGACCTTCCTCGCGTCTTCGAGCATATGAAGAACCGGAACGGCGAGCTGAAGACAGCCGTCATCCCCTGAGCGCTGTCCCCGGCGTTAGGTTTCATGCTGCCAACACCTGAATTGGAAATCGCGCGCAATCTTCCCGCGCAAGGCTGCACGGCGGAAGAGGCTCAACGCTACACGCGCTGGCTTGCGACGCACCACTACGAGAATTTCAACGTGGTTTCGTGGCTTCTGCCGCGGCGCTTGCATCAGCACTTCTACAATGTGTATGCGTACTGCCGGTGGTCCGACGATTTGGGCGATGAGGTCCCGGATCGCGCGCGGGCGCTGGAACTGCTCGACGCTTGGGAGGACGAGCTTCGGCTGATCTACGAGACGGGCCGCGAGCCTCTGCACCCAGTGTTGATCGCCCTGCGGGAGACGGTTCGCGCGAAAGATATTCCGATCGAGCCTTTCAGGGATTTGCTGCGCGCGTTTCGGCAGGATCAAGTGGTGCGCCGATACGCGACCTGGGGCGACGTGCTCGGGTATTGCGTCTATTCGGCGAACCCGGTCGGGCGGCTGGTGCTGTATCTCTGCGGATATCGTGACGCGGAGCGGCAGCGCCTTTCGGATTTCACGTGTACGGCCCTGCAGCTGGCGAATTTCTGGCAGGATGTTTCGCGCGATCTCGAAAAGGGACGGATCTATATTCCGCTCGATGCGATCGCTGCGCATGGCTTGACCGAGACTGATATTACCGAGCGCCGATTTGATGAGCGCTATGTGGCGCTGATGAAGTCTCTGGTCGCGCGGACGCGCGAGCTTTTTGCCGCCGGCATGCCGCTCGCGGAATGTTTGGAAGGCGCGCTGCGCGTCGATATTGAGCTATTCAGTCGCGGCGGGCTGGCGGTGCTCGATGCGATCGAACAATCGGGCTACAACACGCTTGAGCGACGCCCGTCCATTTCGAAAATCAGGCAACTGGGCTTGCTGGGCGGGGCGCTCCTGCGGCGAACCTTCGCTGGGGGCGGCGCGAACGGCGACGGGAGCGGCGCTTCGGGGAATGCGATAACCGGCAAGAGTTCGTACGGCGCGCCACCGAGTAGTCCGTCAAGCGTTCATACGATGCGTTCGTCGGCGGATGCCGGCGCGGTAAAAGCGTCATATGCGGAGTGCAACCGGATCGCGCGCGCGTCGCGCAGCAGCTTTTATCTGGCGTTTTTCGGATTGCCGAAGCCGAAGCGCGACGCGCTTTGCGCGCTGTACGCTTTCATGCGGCTGGTGGACGACGTTTCGGACGAGGCGGGCGATCTCGAATCGAAACGGCGGGGCCTAGCGCAATGGCGGGCGAAACTCGACGAGGCTGCCGGAGGGCGCACGGAGGGCCATCCGATTCTGCCTGCGCTGGCCGACACGATCGAGCGGTTTGAGATTCCGACGCGCTACTTCCACGACTTGATTTCGGGCGCGGAAATGGACCTGACGGTTACGTCGTATGCGACATTCGACCGGCTGTCGGAGTATTGTTATCGGGTGGCAGGCACGGTCGGGCTGACGTGCCTGTACGTTTTCGGCTTTCGCGATCCGCGTTCGCCGGACTTGGCCGAACGCCTCGGGCTTGCGTTTCAACTGACGAACATCATCCGCGACGTGCGCGCCGACTTCGAGATGGGCCGAGTCTATCTGCCGGATGACGACATCCAACGTTTCGGGTGCGCCTCGAATGATCTGAAAGGGCCGGTGACGCCGGGCTTGCGCGACCTGTTGGCCTTCGAGGCAGAACGGGCCTGGCGACTCTACGAAGAGGGCGCGCCGCTGGTGGATCAGGTGGACGCCGACAGCCGGGCGACCCTTGCGGCGCTGATTCGCACCTACAGCACGCTTCTCGCGCGAATTGAAGGGCGCGGATTCGACGTATTCTCCTCTCGCGTCTCCCTGTCGAGCACCGAGAAAGTCCAGTACCTGTTGACCGCACGCATCGGGTGGAAAAGGGATGTCCTCGCAAAGCGTTCTGGTGATCGGCGGCGGTCTGGCGGGTCTGGCCTGCGCCGTCGCGCTGGCTGAATCGGGAATCAAAGTCCGGGTTTTAGAGAAGCGTCCGCACCTGGGTGGGCGTGCCACATCGTATACGCTGCCCGATGGCAGCGAAGTCGACAATTGCCAGCACGTGACGCTCGGGTGCTGCACGAACCTCGCCGACTTTTACCGGCGCGCGGGCGCCGGCGGCAAGATACGGTTCTACGACCGGCTGTATTTCGCGGATCGCCGAGGGCGCCGGTCGACGATCGCGGCTTCGATGCTGCCGCCTCCGCTGCACATGGCGCCGTCGTTTCTGGGTTTCGCCGCGCTAGGCCTCAGCGACAAAGCTTCCATTGCGAAGGCGCTCGTCGCGATCGCTTGGGCGGGCGGAAAGCCGCCGGAAATTGATGGCGTCACGATGCTCGACTGGCTGCATCGAATGCGTCAGACGCCCGACGCAATCGAGAAGTTCTGGCGCGTCGTGCTGGTGAGCGCGCTCGACGAAGAGCTCTCGCGGATGGACGCGCGATACGGCATTGATGTTTTCTGGAAGGCGTTTCTCGGGAGTCGCGGGGGGTACCGCGTAGGGATTCCGTCCGTGCCGCTCGCGGAACTCTACGAGGGCTGTCGCGATGCGATCGTGCGAAAGGGCGGGGAAGTGAGACTCCGGTGTGGAGTGCGACAAATTCGCCTGCGCGAGAACCGGTTCGCGGGCGCGGCGCTCGAAGACGGCAGCGAGATTTCGGCGGATGCGTGCGTCGCGGCTGTGCCGCATGACGTGCTGCTCGGATTGCTGCCCGCCGCGATGGGCGAAGACGGCGGGATGCTGGCGGGCCTGCGGCATATCCGGACCTCGCCGATCACGGGCGTGCACCTGTGGTTTGACCGCGTGGTGATGAAGGAGCCGTTTCTCGCGCTGCTCGACCATACGACCCAGTGGATTTTCAACAAGTCGCTTCTCTACGCGCACGCCGGAACGAACGGCGACGGCCCTGCGAAAGGGCAGTACCTGCAGCTGGTAATCAGCGCGTCGTATGACCTGGTGCCGCGGTCACGGCAGGACATCATCGATCTTTGCCTGCGCGAACTGGCGGAAGTGCTGCCTGCGACCCGAGATGCGAAGGTCGAAAAAGCGACGGTGATCAAGGAAGTTCGCGCGACGTTTTCGCCCGAGCCGGGCGTGGACCAGTGGCGGCCAGCGCAGAAAATCGGCGTGAAGGGCGTATTCCTCGCGGGGGATTGGACTCAAACCGGCTGGCCCGCCACGATGGAAGGGGCCGTGCGCAGCGGATATCTGGCGGCCGAGGAAACCGTCGCAAGTTTCGGTGAGTCCCGAACATTTCTCCAGGCGGACTTGGCGTTCCAAGGGTTCTCCAGGATTTGGGCAAAGCGAGCGCGAGCTTCTCTCTCGTGAACGAGCGAGAGAGAGAATAATCGGAATTGTGGACGATTCACTACTCTTTCACACGTCCGGCGAAGAAGGGGATGGTTAGGCCATGTTTCGGAGTATGATGGTTTCAATCCCCCCAGGAGGTATTCATGGAGCGGAAGTATAGGCAAAGGGGTTATAGCGACCGCGAGGCGGAGGATAAGAAGCGCGAGCGGGCCGAGCGCGCCGAGCGGCCGCCGCAGCCGCCACGTCCCAAGCAGGATATGCTCGGGCCGCGGACGCCGCGAATGGTCGGAACGGTGTCGCGCGCGCGATGTTCGAACTGCGGCGCGGTGCTGGCGCCGGGATTCGATTTGAATTCGCAATGCCCGCGCTGCCAATTCGAGCTGCACAGCTGCAAACAGTGCGTGCATTTCGATACCGGCAAGCAGTTCGAATGCACCGAACCGATCCCGGAGAGAATTGCGAAGAAGGACGCGAAGAACGATTGCAAGTTTTTCGATTTCAGGGTCACCATCGAAAAAGATACGTCGCCAGTGAATTACGCGAGCGCTGCCCCGGTCGCAACGACCGCCGCACGGCCCAACGACGCACGCAAGGCCTTCGAAGACCTCTTCAAGAAGTAGCTTTCTCTTTCAATTCGCCAAACTGAATTTGTCACGCGCCAACGGACTCGTGTGCCCGCGCACTTTTGTGCGTGAAGCCTGCGGGGCGCGTTCATGTGGACTAAGGCGGCGGCAGTGGGAAGAGCGTCGGTTCCTGCGGAGGCGCGTCGGCGATCGCTTCGAGCTCCGGATATCGATGGCGCAGCGTTTCGGGAACTTTCACTTTGTCGCCGCCGAGAAGGTGGATCAGCTGCAAAGCGTTGACGACGCCCTTGCCCTCATAGTGATTGTTGGTGACCACAAACGTGTTATCAGCGTGCGCGGCAACGTGGCGGATGCGCTGCGCCCACGGCCCGAGCTCTTGCTCGCTGTATAGGTAGTTGTAGCGCTCGTGGCTCGGAAGTTCGGGGTCGTCGCTGAACCACGTGTCGTGGCGGCGTCCATGCAGGCGGACGTAGCCGACTGCGGAAGTGGCGCGCTCGCCTGGCTCGATCGAGCGGCCGATGATCGGCTGATCGATGTTGCAGATTCCGGCGTGGTGCTCGTGCAGAAAATGGAAAAACTCCGGCTGCGTCCACGACGAGTGACGCACCTCGACCACCAGGGGATACTCGCGGAAGTCTGCGAGTGTGCGGGCGAGCCGCGCAAGATTGTCGGGCGTGTTGTGAAACGAAAAGGGAAACTGCAGCAGCACGGCGCCCAGACGGCCGGCGCGATGCAGAGGATCGAAACCGGCGCGAACCGCCTTGACGTCTTCGCCGGTTGCGCCCTCTTCGTGCGTGAATTTCTGCCACAGCTTCGCGGTGAAGAGGAAGTGCGGATTCGCGGAAACGCGATCGAGCCACTGCGAGGCGAGTTCCGGGCGAAGCGGGTTGTAGAAAGACGTGTTGATCTCGATCGTGTCGAAGAATTCAGCGAGATAGCTCGCTTCGTGAAAGCCGCGCGGGCGCGGCGCGGGATAGACGATGCCATTCCAGTCTGAATAGGACCAGCCGGCAGGGCCGATGAGGACGCGGCCAGGCTGGGGATCCGGCGCGGAATCGTACGATTTGTGTCGTGGAGGCAACGATCGATGGCGCGTTCGAACGTAATGAGGGTATGACGCTCCCAGCGGCGGTGTCAATCGGGCGCGGTTCCGAAACGCCGACTGCGCCTTGAAACACGAGGGAATCGCCGGTTGCAACCCCTCGCGGCGAGGGATATTCTGGGTATGCCGCTAGCGTACGCCCCTTCAGGACGTCACTCGGATGAAAATGAGGCCTCAGATGAAAATCACATACAGTCACATCGAAGCACGCTTTCGGGAGGCGATTGAAACGGAATTCACGCGTCAGGTGGCGAAGCTGGAAAGGTTGTTGAAGCGATACGACCCGGATTCACTGCAGCTGCACGCCTCTTTGGAAGAGGCGCCGCGGAAGGCCGGGTTCGACTTCACGCTGCACATGGCGCTTCCGACGGGCAAGCTCCACGCTACGGGACGGGGCACGGATGTGTTAGGCAGCGCCAAAGCGGCTTTTGCGGAAATCCAGGCGCAAGCGAAGAAGCACCAGGAAAAGCTGCGGAAGGATTACGTCTGGAAGCGCAAGCGCGGGCGCGGCGTGCCAAAGCTGGGTGAGGCATCGGCCGATTAGCGGCAACGGCGGCCGATTCGCACGCGGAATCCGATCGGTTGCTCCTATTTTCGGTGCAGCAATATCCCCGCAGTTCTCGCGGCGGCGGGGCGAGCACGGGCGGCGGTTGCTCGTTTTTCCTCCGCACGCTAGAATCGATTGACACGCGGCGACACGGCGGATGCCGGAACCGTGCTGCGTGCCAACCTGCAGTATCTGCAATCGCATGTCTAGCAGCGTTAGGGGCGTAGCTCAGTGGTAGAGCAGCGGCCTTTTAAGCCGAAGGTCGTGGGTCCGATCCCCACCGCCCCTACCAACCTTCTTTCTCTTGGTATCGATCCGAGAGCGTTTGGTGCATCTATGTGCAGTACACATACGTACTCAAGGGATTCATGCCGAACACACAGACGTTGATAGCGCAGGCCTACTCTGCTTTCAATCATCGGGATATCGACAGCGCTCTGGCGCTCATGAGTGAGAACGTCAGCTGGCCCAAGGCATCGGAAGGAGGGCGTGTCGCCGGGAAGGAAGAGATTCGGGCCTACTGGACCCGCCAGTGGAAGGAGTTTGATCCTCACGTGGAACCACTTGAGGTAATCGATCGGGAAGGCGGCATTACCGACGTCAAAGTGCATCAACTCGTGAAAAGCCTCGGTGGCGATGTCCTTTCCGATACCGAAGTCTGGCACGTCTATACCATCGCGAACGGTCTCATTCAACGCATGGACCTCAAGAGAAGCGAGGCGAGCTCGGACCGAACCCCATCTGCGGCATTCCCCAGAAAGTAGCATGTTTCAGGATCGGCCTTGCCGGAAGTTCGTTCAAGACATCTTGGACAGGCGGTCTCGGAGAGCGTCGATACGACCCAGGTGGTAATGTTTTTACCAAGGCTTTAGCGGGCGCAACGATTCAGCGGCAAGCAGGGAGGCGTACGATGGGCAGGATTTTGAAATATTTTCTGTTGGTTGTCACGGTTTCGACGGCCCTCCTCTACGCACTTGGATGGAATTCGGTGCGAGGCGCCACGGCCCTTCCCGATCCGAAGGCAGACGAACCGCTGGCCGCCGCGAAAGGCCGCGAAACCGTCGTTTTCGCCGGGGGATGTTTCTGGGGCATTCAGGCCGTTTTCGAACACGTGAAAGGCGTGACCAAAGCGACGGCCGGCTACTCCGGCGGCTCGGTCAAGAATCCCAGCTACGAAGAAGTCAGCAGCGGAACCACGGGACACGCCGAGTCTGTCGAGGTCGTCTACGACCCATCCAAGATCACTTTCGGCCAGCTCCTCAAGGTATTCTTCTCCGTCGCTCACGACCCGACCGAGTTGAACCGGCAGGGTCCGGATTTCGGCACGCAGTACCGGTCAGCGATTTTCTACGAAACGCCCGACCAACTGCGGATCGCCCAAGCCTATGTGGACCAGCTGACCGCGGCAAACACATTTTCAAGGCTGATCGTGACGCAAATCGTGCCGTTCCAGGCGTTCTATCGCGCGGAGGATTATCATCAGGACTACGCGATTCACAATCCGGATAATCCTTACATCCTGATGAACGACCTTCCTAAAGTCGCCAATCTGAAGAAGGATTTTCCGGGCCTTTACGTCAGCTATCGATAATGAACGCGGCTCATCCTACGGGGCCTTCTGGCGGAGGAATTCCAAGCGACTCAACGATTGGCGTCGGATGCACATCTCAGCGCTATGAAAAACTCAATGTCCGAGTGAGCGCTGCCGCAATTCGGGATTGCCAGCGGCGGTAAAAGCCTCGCGGAATCGCATCGAGGCTGTCCTCCGGCTCATCGATCAGTCGCCTCCACTCCTCGTTCCCCGCACTCCAGTCGCCCTTAGCCGCATCGACCGCGGCTCTTCTCACTTTGCGGCGATCGCATGAGCTTGAATGCGCGGGAGAGCCGGGGTAACTTACTTGCCGTCGGGGGCGGGTAGCTTTGTAATGGGTTGCGGTCTGCCAGGGCTAAACCTGAGCGTTTCGAAGAAGATCCGGGTGTAAGCGGGAAAGTCGGACAATCCAATGGCCACGCCAGCTCGGCAACCTATCGATCCTTCGGCAAAGGGCTCGCCGGACGCAGAACGCGTCGACCCGAGTCCCAGTGCTGAGATCTCGCCGTCCCGGTTCGCCGAAATATCTGACTCGTGGCGACGGTGCCTCGCCGAGTATCGCGTGGACGCAGCGAGCCGCTCGGAACCTCACGTCGTCACGCAGCGCGAACTGAATGTTTCCCGCGAGCCGTTGGCCAAAACTCTCGCCGAAGCGCAGGAGGAGATAGACCGCCTCTACGCGGTCGTCCGCCAGCAGGCGTACGTCGTTCTGTTGTGCAACAGTGATGGCGTAGCCGTTCACCACCGCGGCGACGAAGCGAGGGCCGATGAGTTCAAACGCTGGGGCATCTGGCTCGGTGGAGTTTGGTCCGAGAGCGTGGAGGGGACAAACGGCATCGGCACCTGCATTGCCGATCAGCGGCCCGTTCAGGTGCATTGCAGCCAGCATTACCGCAGCCGCCATGCCCACCTCAGTTGTGCAGGCGCGCCCATTTTTGACCCGCACGGCCGGCTCGCGGCCGTCCTGGATGTTTCCAAGGTACACGGGGAATCTGAGAATCAGCCGTACCCGTTGGTTCTCGATACGACGATTGTCTCCGCCAGAGCGATTGAGGAGAGGATGTTCCGCGAGCACTTTCGCCATGAGTGGATCCTCGCGGCAGCGCCCATCGGCGACTATGGGTCGGCGTTGCTTCTCGCCGTCAACGAACACCAGCAGATTGTTGGCGCCGATCGAATCGGTCGCGACGTCTTCGGCCTGAATGACAAGAGCCTTGCCGGGGGCGTGCCCCTGGCGACGGCCTTTGAATGCGAGAGTTTGCTTTTTCGCAGGAACGACGGGCAGGACATGCCACTTCAGCTAGCGCGTCCCGGCGACGATAGCCGGCCGTGGTCCGCCTTGCTTACGCCGCCTCTAAGCAAAAACGTCGCGAGGCGCAACTGGGCGGAAGCAGTTGTCCACTCCCGCCCAAGAATAAACACCCTGGGCCATCTGCCGGTGGCTGAAACGCCAGCCGCCAGGCGCGGCGGGTTGCCGCCCGGCCTCGCGCGCCGCGTTTGCGATTACATCGAATCGCATTTTGACCAGAAAATCAGCCTCGATTCCCTCGCGGCCATGGCAGGACTCTCGAGAGATCATTTCGCGCGCGCCTTCCACCAATCCGTAGGAATGCCGCCGCACAGTTACCTGCTGCGCCGGCGGCTGGATCATGTCGAGCAATTGCTGCGAGATACCCAATTGCCTTTGTCCCAGATCGCCTTGGCGACCGGCTTTTCCGATCAGAGCCATCTCGCCCGGCACTTTCGCCGGCAGACCGGAATGTCGCCGAGTCACGCCCGCTGGAGAGAGCTGGCAAGTCCCACCACACGCGGCATTTAGAAGCCAAGCAGCCGCCAAAGCGCTGCACCGGGCCCCGAAAGCGCGATTCCAAGCCGTCCCCTCCCACCGATGTGACCCACGTCACAAACGGCACAAAAACGTTCCGATCACCGCAGATTCGTTCAAGACCCGCCGTGGCGCCTCCTGGCAGCATGCCTGCATGAAATTCCCAAAAGAGATCGAGACACGCGGTCGGGCCGGAATCGTCGCGGAGATGGCAAGAAGGCGCCTATCGAGCCGCCGCCCGGAACCGACCCGCAGAACAGGGGGAGAAATGACGACATCCACTCGCATACGTGTCATGACTGTCGACGATCACCCTTTGCTGCTCGAAGGACTCGGCATCGTGATCCGAACTCAGCCGGACATGTACTTGGTCGGGCAAGCCTCGAACTGCCGCGACGCAATCCAGCAGTTTTCGCAGCTGCGCCCGGACGTAACTCTGATGGACCTCAGACTCCCGGACATGAGCGGCATCGACGGCATGATCGCGATACAGGCGCAATTTCCGCAGGCCCGGATCATCATCATGACGACCTTCGAAGGAGACGCGCCGGTGGGGCGTGCCCTGCGGGCTGGGGCGCATTCTTACATCTTCAAAAGCATGCCGCCGGCTGGAATTATCGATGCGATTCGGCAGGTCCACGCCGGCAAGAAGCGTGTCCCGGAAGAGATCGCCGCCAAAATTGTGGAGCATATGGGCGATGAAAAACTGACGGATCGGGAAGTCGCCGTCTTGCGGCAGGCGGCGCTTGGACATCGCAACCGTGACATTGGAGGGGAGCTTTTCATCTCTGAAGCGACGGTCAAGGTCCACATGAAGCGCATCATGGAGAAGCTGGGTGCGCGCGATCGCACGGAAGCCGTCGCCATCGCTGCTAGGCGAGGCTTTATTCAATTGTGACTGCGAACGCGCTGGCGCCACCCTGGCCGCAAAAGCGAAGAGCGCCAAATATCGGCGCTCTCCGTGAAGTTCAGTGAATTGCCGGTCGGTTACCGACCGGCATCAAGTTAGCGAGGGCCGATCGGCTCCTGGCTCACGCAACGTCGAAGCGATCGAGATTCATCACTTTGGTCCACGCGGCCACGAAGTCTTTCGCGAACTTCTCCTTCGAGTCCGCGCAGGCATAGACTTCCGCCAGAGCGCGCAGCTCTGAGTTGGAACCGAAGATCAGGTCGACGCGCGTGCCGGTCCACTTGACTTCGTTCGTCTTCCGGTCGCGCCCCTCGTAGACTCCCTCCGAGCCGGCGGACGGCTGCCATTGCGTGCCCATGTCGAGCACGTTTACGAAGAAGTCGTTCGTCAGCGTCTCCGGCCGCTTGGTGAAGACGCCGTGTGCGGACTTCCCGGTATTAGCGCCGAGGACGCGCAGACCTCCGACGAGCACCGTCATCTCAGGCGCTGTCAACGTCAACAGTTGCGCCTTGTCGATCAGCAGCTCTTCCGCCGATACGCTGTACTTGGCCTTGAGATAGTTGCGGAACCCGTCCGCGACCGGTTCGAGATAGGCGAAAGACTCGACATCGGTTTGCTCCTGCGACGCATCGGTGCGACCGGGCGTGAAGGGAACGCTCACGTTGTGTCCCGCCTTCTTTGCCGCCTGCTCGACAGCAGCTGAGCCGCCGAGGACGATCAGGTCGGCGAGCGAGACTTTCTTGCCGCCCGATTGCGAGGCGTTGAACTCCTTCTGTATCGTTTCCAGCTTCTGCAACACCTTCGCCAGTTGCGCCGGCTGGTTGACTTCCCAATTTTTTTGCGGCGCGAGGCGGACGCGCGCGCCGTTCGCTCCGCCGCGCTTGTCGGAGCCGCGGAAGCTTGCCGCCGAGGCCCAAGCGGTCCCGACCAGCTCCGGGACGGAAAGTCCCGTTGCGAGAATCTTCGCGTTGAGGTCGGCAATGTCCTTCGCGTCGATCAGCTTGTGATCGACCGCCGGGACGGGATCTTGCCAGATCAACTCCTCCGCCGGGACCTCTGGGCCGACGTAGCGCGAACGCGGGCCCATGTCGCGGTGAGTGAGCTTGAACCACGCACGGGCAAACGCGTCGGCAAATTGATCGGGATGCTCGTAGAAGCGGCGGGAGATCTTCTCGTAGGCTGGATCGATACGCAAAGAGAGGTCCGTAACGAGCATCGTCGCCGCGCGATGCTTCGATGAGTCAAAGGCGTCGGGAATCGGCTTGGCGCCATTTTTCGCTTGAAACTGATATGCGCCAGCCGGGCTCTTGGTCAGCTCCCATTCATTGCCGAACAGGTTCTCGAAAAAGTGGTTGCTCCATTTCGTTGGCGTCTGACTCCAGGTGACTTCCGGGCCGCCGGTGATCGCGTCCTTACCTTTGCCTGTGGCGTAACTGCTTTTCCAGCCGAGGCCCATCTCCTCAATCGGCGCCGCTTCGGGCTCGGGGCCAACCAGTTTGGCATCTCCAGCGCCGTGGGTTTTGCCGAAGGTGTGGCCGCCGGCGATGAGCGCAACCGTCTCCTCATCGTTCATAGCCATGCGGCGGAAGGTTTCGCGGATATCCCTGGCTGCCGCGAGAGGATCCGGCTTGCCGTTCGGCCCTTCCGGATTCACGTAGATGAGACCCATCTGCACGGCGGCGAGTGGATTCTCGAGCTCGCGATCGCCCGTGTAGCGTTTGTCGCCGAGCCATGTGTTTTCCTTGCCCCAGTAGACAGCTTCGTCGGGTTCCCACACATCGGGCCGCCCGCCGCCGAAGCCGAATGTCTGGAAGCCCATCGACTCGAGCGCGACATTGCCGGCGAGGACCATCAGGTCGGCCCACGAGATTTTCTGCCCGTATTTCTGCTTGATCGGCCAAAGCAGCCGGCGCGCCTTGTCGAGGTTCGCGTTGTCCGGCCAAGAGTTGAGCGGCGCGAAGCGCTGTTGGCCGGCGCCCGCGCCGCCGCGTCCATCGCCGATGCGGTACGTGCCCGCGCTGTGCCACGCCATCCGAATGAAGAGCCCTCCGTAATGGCCGAAATCCGCCGGCCACCAGTCTTGGCTGTCCGTCATCAGCGCGTGTAGGTCCTGCTTCAGCGCTTTGTAGTCGAGCTTTTTGAACTCTTCGGCGTAGTTGAAAGTCGCGCCCATCGGATCGGACTGGGACGAGTTCTGGCGGAGAATCCTGAGGTTCAGCTCGTTTGGCCACCAGTCGCTGTTCGACCTCATTCCAACATTCGTGGTCCCGTGAATCACCGGGCACTTAGCTTCGGTTGACAAGATTTGCTCCTTCCTTTCGATTGGTCGAAATTTTGATCAAGAAACACGGAATTCTGAAGCTCGCGCAAACGGGAAGTCCGGTATCCAAACGCCGCTATCGGAATGCGCGCCGCGGGGCGCACTTCGTGCAGAGGCCCCGGAAAATAAGTTCGCATTCGCGAAGAACCCGCTTGCCGAGGGATCTCGAAGCAGGCCTCGGCACGTCGTACCATTTCACGTCCTCCACATTGCCACAGCGGTCGCAGATGAAGTGATGATGCCGCATCCCCTTCGCGTCGAACCGCGCCGCGCGCCCCTCGACCGCCACTTCACGCACCAAACCCGCCTGCACCAAGTCCCGCAAATTGTTATAAGTTGTAGCTCTCGAAGAGCGTGGATCGACGCGATTCACAGCTTTGAAGATTTCCGCGGCCGTGGGATGCCGGTTGCACTCCATCAAGAACGCCATCACGGCGTAGCGTTGCGGCGTGCACCGCAGCCCGCTGTCTTCCAGGGACCTCTGGATTGCTTCGGCGTCCATACGCAGCTTAGACTATATCTAATGTGAAACTTTGTCAATCCGGAGGGTGGGCGTTTCGGCGAATCGCAGGTTCGAATGCGGAATCACTCGGCCTGGATCGCGGCTTGGCGATACCGCTCGCGAAGTTTCAACTGCGCCCGGCCGGCGGAGAAACCACGAAGACCAGCGAAGCCAAGTAGACCACAATTCCCAGTCCGATCAGCGCTACTCCCACAAACGCGAAGAGCACGAACGCGAGCGGGTGAAACCACAGAAGACTCACGATCTCGACGATCAGTCCGAGAGCGATCAGGGCGCCGGAGACCCGCAACAGCCGGTCCATCCCTATCTGGCTGAGTTTCATTGGCCGGGCCTCCAGAACTTCAGGTGACCGAGCGATTCGATGTCGTGAACCTCGTCGTGACATCCGCTCGAGACGCACGACATCTGATTGGACTTTATGGAAGCCATGAGCGCTTGATGAACCGGGTTTTCCTCGAAACTCCGCGCGCCGTTGTGGCAGTGCAGGCACTGATTGTTGTTGTAGCCGCCGGGTATGGTGATGTGCGCCGGTGGCGTGCTGACGTATTGCATATAAACACGCTGCAAGCCGCGCAGTTTGTCTTTCAGCGGGCCGTAGATCGTGTAATCGGCGTGGCAGGCGTAGCAGGCCTGATCGGCCGGCACGCGATGATTCTGAAAGTGCTGCGCGGGAATGTGATTGGGATCGTCGATGTAGAGGCTGCGCCCGTAAGGCTCCATCGCGTGGCAGGAAATACAGAAGCGCGTCTGCTCGGAGCGCTGCATATGCGCGGACACGCCGCCGCCCACGCAAAGTACCGGCAGAATGAAAAGCGCCATGAACGCCAGAATCTTGCCGGCCGCTCCGGAGGTCACCGAAGGGCGCACGAGCAAAATCGTCGCCAGTACCACGGTCAGAACGATTAGGGCGATCAGAATTCCCGTAAGCCCGAGCATGGCGCCTCCTGGCCGTCGAATGACCGCTTCTGCTCGACCGCGGATTCGTCTATCCCAGCCATCGAAAGCCTATTTCTTCTTGGCGAGGTCACGGATGAAACCGATCAGTACCTTGATTTGATCGCCGCTAAGCTTGTCCTTATAGGAGGGCATGCCGCCCTTGCCGTCCGTGACGATCGCCGTCAGTTGGGCGTCGGTTTGTTTTTGCACGTCGGCCGAGGCAAGGTCGCGAATGTGCAGCGACTTGCCGACGGCCGTGCTCCCACTGCCGTCGGCGCCGTGGCAGACCGCGCACTTCGATTTGAACAGGGTGGCGCCATCGCCCTGCGCCCACAGCGGCGCGGAGGATAGCAGGAGACAGAAAGCGAGCGGCAACGCCACCCGGCAGATTCGATTTCCTGAATGACTCATAAGCGCGTTCCTCCTCGGAAGAAACGAGTTGTAGGTGACGTTGCGGTTCGCCGGCGCCCAATCAGAAGGCGTAGCGGAAGGCGAAAGTGGCGGTGTTCCCGTTGAAATCCTGCAATGGGATCGTGGCCAGGCCAAACGGGTTCGTGTTCCCCTTCTCGTTGAACCCGTAATAGTTCCAGGAAACCTTGTAGCTGAAGCCTTTGTAGACGTCAATCAGGATCGAACCGTACGGCTGCAGGTAGTTGTAATCGAGGGTGCCCGACGGAGCGAGAGGATTCAGAAAGATCGTGTTGCCTCGCACGAAGCTGCCCGCGTATCCGACCGACGCGGTCACGCGCTTTGATGCCTTCCACATCAAGCCACCGTGAACAAAGTGATCCGTGCTGGCGTAGGTGGAAAGCGCACCAAGTCCGGTCGCCCCCAGCCCAGCACCGGGAATCGGGCAAGCGACGGTGGCCACTCCTGGAGGGGAAGTGCCGAAAATCGTGGTTCCAGTCGCTGGCGGAGGATTCGTATAGCTGATGGAATAGTTAAAGCAAATCTGCGATTGCGTAAAGACGTCCCAGTAGCTGTAGCCAAAGTCGACGGTCACGCGCGGATTTGGCATCAGCATGGTCGTGAAGCTGTACATGCGGTCGTGCTCGAGATTGTCCACGGTCTCGACGTTGTCGCGATTCTCGTGGATTTCGACCGCGCCCTCGATCGTGGCCCACGGCTTGGGCGTGTAGGTGGCGTGCACTTTATAGGTCTGCACCTGCCGGGGATCGATTCGGGTGAAGGAAGCGTCGTTGTAGCCGAACTCGAAATCGCCGTTGATCCGCAGGGAGTCCACCGGGCGGTACGTCGCGCCCGCGAGAAGGAGGTTCTCGTTGATCGTCGTAACGGCGCGGGCCGTGTCGTTGCCCGCCTCCGGCACTAGATTCGTCGGCGAGCCTTCCGTGATCGAGCCGTCCGGGTTGAGCGTGCAGCCGGCCGGCAACGCACCCGACACAAGAGCGCAATCGCCGCGCGCTGCAAAATAATCTGTCGCCGCTGTTGCTCCGGCTCCTCCGGGGAAGTAGGTTTCGCCCACGTCAAACGTATCGCTCATCTGCGCAATCGACCGGTTTATGTACTCATAACCGATCCGGCCGCTCACGCGCTTTGTGAAATCGTATTGCAGTTCGAACGTATTGGATTTCAGATTCTGCCCCAGAAACTGGTAGGTGAGTTCGTTGGTGACGTCGGCGCCGGAACCCGACGCATGCAGCGGGCAGCCGGCCTGATTGTAGGGCGCCGCCGGGCAGAGCGCAGCAAAAGTGGTGGCCGTCGTAGGGGAGACTTGGTTGAACAGCGACAGGGGGAGCGCCAGGCCGGACACGCCCACCTGGCCGGCCTCGCCGAAAACGTTCGTCTCGGCGGTCGCCCAGAAGCCGGGGATGCGCCAGTTGTTGTAGTTGAAAGAATCTTGGATGCGAAACTTGTCGCTGATGGCGTAAACGCCCGACCAATTCGCGTCCACCGAGACGCGCTTCGCGTCCGCCGGGCCCGCCGTGGTGCTCTCGCGCGTCGCCGTTCGGCTGGTCCATCCGTTCAGGATCTCGTCGAAATTGGGGATCTGGTTGTCGGACGTGCTATAGCCGATCGAACCCTCCATCTGAAATCGCTGGAAGTAGTTCGACTGGAACCGGAAGCGCTCGGTCGGCATGTAGTCCCGCGGGCGCCCCACCTGGCTGTAGCTGAGAAAGCCGTTGCAGGTTGGGCTCACCGTCGGGGGAGTCGTTGCGGCGTTCGTGATTGGCGCGGCGCAGGGCAGTGCCTCGGCAGGCGTCTGCGTACTCCAGACGATTCCCAGATCGACGGGCGTGCCATTGGCAAGCTGGTAGCCGAATTGTCCGGGAGTGGCCAGAGGGTTTTCGGCGACCACATTGTCCTGTTTGAAGTAGCTCAAGAACTGATCGTAGGAAATCGTTGTCCGCGGCAGGATGCG
>DATJRU010000058.1:0-34364 GCA_035504455.1 Vulcanimicrobiaceae bacterium | reverse complement strand
CGCCGGATAGACCATCCCCGGGCTCGGCGTGTAGACGCCGCTCGAGTGCTCCTCAATCGCCTTGATGATCTCGTAGCCGTGCCGCGGTTTTTCGCTGAGCAGCGCCAAAATGATCAACTGAAGGTCGCCCGAGGCCAGCATTCTGGCTACCCGCATGGCGGGGCCGCCCGCAAAGCCTCCGCGAAAGCCTCCGAAAAAGCGGTGTCGCCCCGCAAAGTGCCGGCCGTGCCGTCCACCGCAACCCCATTCTTTGTAACGTTCCTGGTACATATGTGTCTCCTGAGTTCTGGATATCGAGGGTCTCTCGACATCGCACACTATATCGTACGATATACCGGGTGTCAATAATTTTAGAGGTGTCTTTCAGCTTAGGAGGAAGGCTCAGACCGTTCGTGCAGAAGATGCCGCGTCCGCCGTCGGCCGCCGCGCGCGAACCCGCAGTACCTTCCGTTGGTTCGCTTCCAGCACCTCGAAGCGGATGCCGGCGACTTCGACCGTTTCGCCGGTTCGCGGGACGTGCCCGGCCACGCTATTCAGTAGCCCGGCCACAGTAGAGGCATTCGATTCGCCGGCGAGCGCATCGACTTCGACGCCGAAAAGCTCCGCGACCTTGTCCACCGGCACGCTCCCTCTCAAGACCATCGCGCCGCTCGACTCGCGAAGCACGTCCGGAACCTGCCGGTGGTCCTCCTCCGCCATTTCGCCGACGATCTCCTCGACGAGATCCTCGACCGTCACCACTCCGGCCAGCAAGCCATATTCGTCGATCACGATTGCCATGTGCTGGTTCTTGCGCTGCATCTCTTTCAGCAGCTCGGAGCCGAATTTCGTCTCCGGAACGAACAGCGCCGGCCGCACCAGCTCGCGCACCGTGCGCCGCGCCGCATCGCGGTCGGGAATCTCCAGCATGTCCTTGGCGACGACCACGCCGAGCACGTCGTCGAGCGACTTTCCGTAGACCGGCAGCCGCGAGAATTTCGTCTCCACGATCCGCTCGCCGAATTCCTCGAGCGTGGCGTTCGCGGGAATCGCGACCACATCGGGCCGCGGAGTCATCACGTCGCGCACGCGCTTCTCGCCGAACTCCACCACCTGCTCGATCAGCCGCGCCTCGTCCTGCTCGATGATGCCTTCTTCCGTCGCCGCGTCGACGAACGCCTCGATCGCCTGCTGCTCGGTGGCGGGCGCGCTCGCCTCCTCCTCGGAAAGCCGCAGGATCGACGAGAGCAGATTCAGCAGCGAATAGAAGGGCCACGTGAGCCACAACAACAGCCGGACCAGCGGCAGCAGCGGCGAGATCCAGTTGCCGCGGGCGCTGGTCAGCAGCAGGTACGGCACAAACTGCATCGCGATCATCACCTCGGCCGTGAGAAAGATGACGACCTCGAGCCCGAATTCCGCGCGCCCCGGGACGGCCGCGTTCACCGCGAGCGCCGTAATCGCCGCCAGAAACACCAGCCACAAGCGCGCCAGCAGCGAAAACGCCAGAGCCGCTCGCGCCCGGTCGAGCTTGAAGCGCGGCTCGATTTCGGATTCGAACGTGATCACGTGATCGCGGATTCGCCCGGTCGAGACGCGCCCCATTTCACGATAGACGCGGTCGATGTACGACACCACGATCAGGCCCACCGTGAGGAAGACGATGCCGAGCGTGTAGACGAGGATGATCATGCCCTAGGCCAGCCCGAGCGCGCGGCGAAGTCGCTGCTCGCGGCGGTCCATTTGTCCGTTATCGGTCTCGTGGTCGTATCCCATGAGGTGCAGCATGCCGTGAAGGATCAGGATGCGCATCTCCTCGTCGAACGTGCGGCCGAATTTTCGCGCGTTGCGCTGCGCCACTGCCGGCGCGATGGCGATGTCGCCGAGATAAGATGCCGCCCTGGCCCCGCGCCCGCCGTCGCCGCTCCGCCTGCCTGCTTCGGCAGGGAACGACAGCACGTCCGTGGGCCGCGGCTTGCCCCGGTACGCGCGATTCCAGCGCGCGATCTCGGCGTCCGTCACCAGACAAACAGTCAGCGAGTCGGCCTTGAGCCGTAACGCGCGCCGCGCCCGCGCGAGGAACCGCTCCAGGTCGTTCACGGGAACAGGAACGCGGCGCTGGCGGTTCACGACCATGTGGCCAATGATGTCAATGATGCGAATAACACGAATGACGCGGGCGCAACTCTAGCGGCTGCGCGTTTTCTTCGGGTGATGCGGTTTCGGTTTGGGACTTTCGGCGCGCCGCGGAGCTGCTGCCTTGTCGTGCTTCGCGCGAGCCGCTGCCGCGGCCGCTGCAGCCGCAGGCGGAGCGCTTCCCGGGGTCGCGCTCGTCGTTTTTTCCGCGGGCTTGCCGACGGCCGGCTTCGCCGGCGCAGCTTCCGGGCCCTTGCCTTTTTTCTTTTCCTTTTCCGGCTTCTTCTTCACGTCTTCCTTGATTCCGGCGAGATCGCGCAGAATTCGCGTCCGGTCTTCGGGAGTCTTCGCTTTGCCGCGCAGCTGCATATCGAAAAGCTGATCGAGGATCTTGTCGAACTTCGGCCCGCGCGGCACGCCCAGCGCGTCGAGCTCGGCGACGGGCAGTGAGAGCCGCAGCGGCCGCCACTTCTGGATGTAGTTGCGAATCTTCGATAGAGCGCGCGGATTCGGCAGCTCCACTTCGATGAAAGCCAGCATCTCCGAGGGCAGGGAAGCGAGATACGCGTACGCGTCGCGGGGCGCGTTGGTCTTCGCGCCCTTCAGCACCTTTACCACCTTCTGCGCCTCGTCAACGAAGTCGTCGATCGCCTCGATTTCAGCCGTACGAAACTCCAGATTGCGCAGCGCCGACGCCGCCTCGCGGTCCTTCAGCCGGCCCAGAATATAGCCGGTCACCGCGACGTGGAGCCGCGGGCGCAACCCCACGGCCAGATAATTTCCGCGTGCGCGCGCCAGCTTGTTCAGGCTGTCGTAGTCGGGCTTGCGTTGCTGAAGCCGTGGATGAATCGCTTCGAGCAGTCCGTGCTGCTCCCACAGCTTGAGCGTCGCGACCGGATTTTCGTCGCGAGCCACGGCGCGCAGCTCGTTGCCCACTTCCGCGCCCTCGAGATTCGCGTTCAGGCCGCGCTCCATCGCCAGGTCGAACCATTCCTGGGAGCGCGATTCGAGGCTGAAGCCCATGCGCGCGCTGTACCGCAGGATGCGCATCAGGCGGATCGGCTGGTTGGTGAACGCGTGAATCGAGAGCGCGCGCACTTCCTGCCGCTCGAGGTCGGCGAGACCGTTCGTCGGATCGAGCAGCAGTCCGCGCGACTGCGCGTTCAGCGAAATGGCGATCGCATTGATCGAAAAATCCCGGCGGCGCAGGTCTTCCATGATGCCGCCGAAACGGTATTCCGGTTTCGCGCCCGGTCTTTCGTAGACGTCCTCGCGCGCTCCCGTAATCGATCCCTCCGCCTCTCCCGCGAAGACCAGCTCGTAGTGGCGCAGCTTCTCGCTCTCCCACGCCACTCTCGCTCCGCCCTTCTCGAGCTCGCGAACCATGCGTACGGGATTGCCTTCCACGGTGAAATCGAGATCGCGAATGGGCTGGCCCGAGATCAGGTCCCGGACCGCGCCTCCGGTGAGATACACATTCAGTTCGAGCAGCCGGGCCAGCTCCTGCACGCGTTCGAGCACGGCGCGTTGCTCCGGCGAGAGCCTGCTTTCCAGCAGGAACATGTAATCAGGCATCGGGTGGTGCGCCTCCTGGCAGCCCAGCGCCAATCCTCATGCGCGTGGGTGGTGCGCCTTGTAGACGTGCTTTAATCGTTCCTCCACTACGTGCGTGTAAATCTGCGTCGTCGAAATATCCGCGTGGCCGAGCATCATCTGGACCGACCGCAGGTCCGCGCCGCGGTCCAGCAGGTGTGTCGCGAAACTGTGACGCAGCATGTGCGGCGTCAGCGCCTTCCGCAATCCCGCCTGGCGGCCGTAGGCCCCGAGCACCTTCCAGAAACTGACGCGGCCGAGCTTGCCGCCGCGCAGGTTGAGAAAAAGATAGGGCGACGTGTTCCCGCGCAGCAGCTTCGGCCGGGAAGAACTTAGGTATTTCCGCACGATCGCGAGCGCCTGCTTGCCCACCGGCACGAGGCGCTCCTTATCCCCCTTGCCGATGCAGCGAAGGCACCCGGGATCCATCTGGATGTCGTCGACGCCCAGGCCGCACAATTCCGAGACGCGCAGCCCCGCCGAATACATCACCTCGATCAGCGCGCGGTCGCGCAGGCCCACGGGGCTGCGCATATCCGGCTGCTGCAGCAGCCGGTCGATCTCCGCGACGCTCAAGAACGTGGGCAGCGAATGGCGGAACCGCGGCGATTCGATTGTGGCGGCCGGGTCGTCCTCGACGTAACCCTCGAGCAGCACGAAGCGGAAGAAACTGCGGATGGTGACGAGATGCCGCGCCACCGAGCGGCTATCGAGGCCGCGCTCGTACAGAGTCGCGAGAAAATCGATGATGTCGCTGCGGCTCACGCCCGGCGTATCGACCTGGCGGTTGTAGCAGAAGATCCCGAATTTCTCGATGTCCCGGCGATAGGCCTGGATCGTATTTTCCGAGAGTCCCCTCTCCACGCGCAAACAGTTCAGGAATTCGCGAATATGCCCTTCCATCTAAACCTCACCCGCGGCCAGAGGAGCCGTGCCCGGCTCCGTCCGCCGCAGCAAATGCCAGAACTCTCGAAGCTCCTCGCATCGCAGCAGCCACGCGAGGCCGAAATACGCGGCGGTCGAAGCCAGAATCACGCCGCCCAGCAGCCCGAGTTGCGTCAGCCAGTGCCTCGCCGCCGAAAAGCCCGCGAAGCGCAGCCCGAAATACGAAATCGCCGCCATGGCGACCGCGCACAGCGCAATCTTGGCGAACGACCCGGCCAGCCCGCTCGCCCCGAGCGGTCCATACCGCTTGCGGAAAAGAAAGAACAGCGCGCCGAAATTGAAGTACGCCGTCAGGGAGCTTGCCAGCGCCGGGCTGCCGTTCGAAAGCGATCGGTAGAAGAACACCAGGAACACCGCGTTCAGCGCGATATTCGCGACGAGCGCCCACGCGCCCACTCGCGCCGGCGTCCACGTATCTTGCGTCGAGTAATACATCGGCGTAATCAGCTTGATCGCCGCGTACGCCGGCAGCCCCAGCGAATAGAAAAGCAGCGCGTGCGCCGTCAAAGAGGTCGACTCCGCCACGAACTGCCCGTGCTGGAACAAAACCTGCACGATCGGCCGCCTCAGCAACACCAGCCCGACGGCCGCCGGAATCGTGATGAACGAAACGATGCGCAGCGCGAAGCCGAACGTGTGCTTCATTTCGTCCCACTTGCCCGCGGCGATTTGGTGCGACATCGCCGGCAAAATCGCGGTCGACATGGCGATGGCGTAGCTGCCCAGCACGAGCTGCATCAGCCGGTCGGCCACGTACAGCGACGTGATGCTTCCCGTCGGCATCCGCGGCGACGTGGCAAAGATCGTGTCCACGAAAAGATTCACCTGGTAAACGCCCGTGCCGAAAAAAGCGGGCCCCATCAAGCGGCCGAACTTCCGCACGCCCGGATCGGAGAGCGAGATCTGCGGCGCAAAGCTCATGCCGCGCCGCGAGAGCGCCGGCACCTGAATCAAGAGCTGCGCCGCGCTGCCCACAAGAACCGCCACGGCCAGCGCCACGGCCGGCGTTCTGAATGCCGCCGGCGCCCAGCGCAGGATCGGCCGGTAGAGAAATCCGAACGAGAACGCAATAAAGATCAGGTTGAAGAAGATCGGCGTCGCCGCCGGCAAGCCGAACACCTGAAAACTGTTGAGAATCGCGGCGGCCACCGCGGCCAGCCCGATGAAGAGCACCGACGGGAAAATGATCCGGTTCAGAAAGACGGCCAACTCCCAGTGCGAATGCTGGGCGCCGAGAATTGTCCACACGAAGACGACTTGCCTCGAGAAGATCGCCGCCAGAAGGGATATGATCGCCAGGAGGATCGCCAGGCCCCAGAACACGCGCTGCGCGAAAGCCCAGGCGTCCTCCCGGGTGCGATTCCTGAGATATCCGGTGAAAAGGGGGATGAACGACGCCCCCAACGACCCCTCGGCCGTCATCCGTCGTATCAGGCTGGGGATGCGGAAGGCGAGGATGAAGGAATCGGCGGCGGGCGACGTGCCGAGCAGTAACGCTACACGTTGATCGCGTAAGTATCCGCAAATCCGGCTGATAAGGGTGACAAGGGTTATGACGGAGGCCGATCGTAGGATCTGTCCTTTGTTGGTCAATCGGCCGAAACTCCGGAGCTAACCCTTTAAACACCAACAAGTTGACACTACCCGCAGAGAAGATAACATAACGTCAGCCAAGAGTGCAACTGTCGGGCGCGGAAAACGCCCGAAAGCCCGTGAAGGAAGGTCCCAGCCGTGAAGAATCGCGGTCCATCGTCGACCCTGAAAAAGGTGGTTGTTATGCTGCTCGACCACACTTCCATCAAGGGCTACCTGAACCCACTCACGCTCGGCCAGACGGACGATGCCGACCTTCTCACCTTCGAGGGCGAACACAAAGCGATCAGTTTGCAGGATGTAAAGTGCGTCTACT
Source organism: Vulcanimicrobiaceae bacterium (assembly GCA_035504455.1). GTDB lineage: Bacteria > Acidobacteriota > Terriglobia > Acidiferrales > UBA7541 > Palsa-295. Next base: position 27,802 of record DATJRU010000058.1, on the reverse strand, counting down.
TCGTCCGCGAGTTCAACGAGCGCTTCGAACTCGACCGCAAAACCTTTCTCAGCCGTCCCAAGCTCGACGGCCTATGGGTCCGCTTGCGTTTTCGCGACGACGACGCCATGGAGGGCATCGTCTCGAACAACCTCCTCGACCTCCTCGACTCAGGCGTCCAGCTTACGCCGCCCGACCTGCACGGCAACGTGCTCCGCATGTTCGTTCCGCGCTCATCGCTTGCTGAGATGAAAGTCCTCGGCGTCGTCGGAGTCGCCCGCCGGACGCCGCGCCCCGCTCGCAGGATTGCAACAGTCACGGAAGTGCAGTCCAAACTCTTCGGCGAGTAGCTTCCAACGCCAAATTGGCTCTTTACACCCGCGCGCCGTACTCTATATTGGCCTACAGAGAAGAGCCAATGCTGCCGCTTCACTTACAACCCGAGAGCCACATTCCGCTGTACGTTCAGCTTCGGGACCAGTTGCGCGCGCTCGTGCACTCCGGCGAACTTCGCGCGGGTGACCGCATTCCGGCGAGCCGCGAACTGGCTGGCCATCTCGGCGTCCACCGCACCACCGTCGCCAACGCCTATGCCGAACTCGAATCCGAGGGCTTGATTCAGGGCCATGTGGGGCGCGGCACATTCATCTGCGGCATGACGGCGCGCAGTTTTTCGCCCCCGCCGCGCTCCAATGGCAACGGCAACGGCCACAACGGCGCGATGCGCTGGGAGGCGCTCTTCGCCGACGATCGCGCCGAGGAAAGCCTCAGCCGCATGATGCCCCGCGTGCCGCCGGGAGCCATCGCCTTCACGATCGCGCGGCCGCCCGATGAAACATTTCCCCTCGAGGAATTTCGCCATTGCTCGAATGCCGCGCTCCGGCGCGAAGGCCGCAGCATTCTCCAGTTCGGCGCCACCGACGGCTACGAGCCGCTGAAAAGGGAGCTGATCGCGCAATTCCGCAGCGAGGGCTTGAACGTGAAGCCTGAGCAGCTTCTCATTACCGCCGGCTGCCAGCAGGCGATCGACTTGGTCTGCAAGGCGTTCCTGCGGCCCGGCGATTCCGTGGCTATCGAGAATCCGGCCTATCCCGGCGCGATTGCGATTCTGGCAGGCGCGCGGGTTCGTCCGCTGGCCGTCCCCGTCGAGCCGGACGCCACGCGCACCGGGCACGTCGGCCTGGATATCGACGCGCTCGAAACTGTGCTGATGCAGAATCGCGTGAAGTTCATCCTCATCACGCCCGATTTCCACAATCCTACGGGCACCACGATGCCGGTTGCTCGGCGCCGCGTACTATTGGATCTTGCGGCGCGCTTTCAGGTGCCCATCATCGAAGACGGCATCTACGCGCGCCTGCGCTTGCGCGGCAATCCGGTTCCGTCGCTCAAGGCGCTGGACACCGCGGGTAACGTGATCCACATCGACAGCTTCTCGAAGACCGCGTTTCCCGGTCTGCGCGTCGGCTGGTGCATCGGCCACGAAAGCGCCATCGAGCGCCTGCGCGTCGTCAAGCGAACCACCGATCTGCACACCGATCAGTTCTCGCAGGCGGCCATGGCTGAATTCATGCACCGCGGCTATTTCACCAAGCATCTGGCGAAGATGAAGAAAGTGTTTCGCAGCCGCCTGGAGGCCCTCGAACACGCGCTCGAGAAGCACATGCCCGAAGGCACGTCATGGACGCGCCCCGAGGGCGGCATGAGCCTCTGGGTGACGCTGCCTCCGGGTTTCGACGCGGGCGAGCTGCTGATCCACGCGCGCGAACGCGGCGTCGTTTTCCTGCCGGGGCGGCACTTTCATTCGCAGCATCCGCAGCCGAATACCTTGCGCCTGGGCTTTTCCGCCGTCGACGAGAAGCGCATCGCCAAGGGCATCGAAATATTCTGCAGCCTGCTCAAGGACGAGTTGCGCAAGCGCGAGCGCGGCTCGCGCGGCGAATGGGCGGCGCGCGTGGCGCTCGTATGAGGCTCCGATGCTGCTGAAGCCCAACGAGGCGAATCACTGTTTCGGCTGCGGCGGCGCCAACGCGCGCGGCATGCAACTCACGTTCGAGCAGGACGATGCAGCGCGCCGAATCAAGGGCCTGTTCCGATTGAGCGCCGCGTACCAGGGCGCCACCGGTTTCGTTCACGGCGGCATCATCGCCACGCTGCTCGACGAAGTGATGGCCAAGGTCAGCCGCTTCAACGGTGAGCACGCCGTTACCGCCGAGCTCACGGTCGAGTACAAGCGCCCCGTGCCCGTGGATGAAGACATCGTCGTCGAGGGTTGGGAGACGAAGGTCTCGGAGCGGCATCGTTTTCGCGAAAGCGAAATTCGCGACGCCTCCGGCGTCGTCCTCGCGCGCGGCCGCGCCAGGTTCACGGTAATCGACCCGGAGAAGTTTCGCGGCACATCCGTCGCGGCCGCCCAGTCGGGGACGCGCGGCGCGGAAGCCTAGGAGCGTGTGTGGCAACGATCGACTCTTTGCAGGTTGCACCAAACCACGGGCGCGCTGTCATCCCGAACCCCGCCCGCAGCGGGGTGAGGGATCTGCTTTACCACGACTTGCTTGGTGTGAGCTGTCACTCACCAAAGGACGGCGGTCTGTATCGCGCTGGCCGCGCCCGGGACGAGATCGGCGGTTCAGGCCGAATCTCCACGACTTTTAGGGGGTCGGAGCCCGCCCGTCGGCAGACAGGCTTCAGCTCCGACATCGCGGGCTCCAAAACGTCGGGCTTTAGCCCCTGAAGACACTGTTGGTCGCAAGATTCGATTCTCATCTGCCGTCGCATCCAGCGACGGCACAAAAGGGGAGCACCAAATGGACTTGATGAACAACAATCTGTGGCGCGTCAAAGTCGGCCTCGCCGAAATGCTGAAAGGTGGCGTCATCATGGACGTCACCAACGCCGAGCAGGCCAAGATCGCCGAGGAGGCCGGCGCCTGCTCCGTCATGGCGCTCGAGCGCGTCCCCTCGGACATCCGCAAGGAAGGCGGCGTCGCCCGCATGGCCGCCCCGCGCATCATCCGAGAAATCATGGACACCGTCTCCATCCCGGTCATGGCCAAAGTCCGCATCGGCCATTTCGCCGAAGCGCAAGTGCTCGAAGCGCTCGAAGTCGACTACATCGACGAAAGCGAAGTCCTCACGCCCGCGGACGAAGAGCATCACGTCTGGAAGCACGGCTTCAAGGTGCCGTTCGTCTGCGGCGCGCGAAATCTCGGCGAAGCGCTGCGCCGCATCGCCGAAGGCGCGGCCATGATCCGCACCAAGGGCGAAGCCGGCTCCGGCAATATCGTCGAGGCGGTTCGACACATGCGCGCGATCGTCGGTCAGATGAAGAAGCTCACCACGCTCGGCCAGGAAGAGCTCGTGCACGAAGCGAAAGAACTCGGCGCGCCCTTCGAGCTCGTCGAATGGGTCGCCAAACACGGCAAGCTTCCCGTGCCGAACTTCTCGGCGGGCGGCGTGGCGACTCCCGCGGACGCAGCGCTCGTCATGCACCTCGGCGCCGAAGCCGTTTTCGTCGGCTCGGGCATCTTCAAGTCCACCGACCCGGCGCAGCGCGCCCGCGCCATCGTGAAAGCCACAACGCACTACAAGGACCCGAAAATCGTCCTCGAAGCCTCCGAAGAACTGGGCGAAGCCATGAAGGGCCTCGACGTCCGCCAGCTCGAAGAAAAGGATCTGCTCCAAACGCGCGGCTGGTAAGGTTTAAACGTAGCGTCCGGTCCTTCCAGCCCGGCATCTTGGTTTTATTTTTGCTCCGTGAACTCTGTGGCCGTTCTCAGTGTTCTCCGTGTTGAGTGCGGCTTCGCGAGTGGCAAGGACTCATCAACGACCGCGGAGCTAGGCTTCAAACGTAGCGTCGGGTCCTAGCTCTTGCAACTCAGAGGCAAACAAGTCGCGGCCGCCGCGCATTCTCCGCGTTCTCTGCGGTGAGCCCTTCGGTTTCTCCGTGAACTCTGTGGCCGTTCTCGGTGTCCTCTGTGTTGAGTGCGGCGCGACGAATGGCAAGGACTCGCAAACAATCATGACGACTGAACCAAAAATCGGAATCATCGCCATCCAGGGCGACTACGAAGCCCACGGCAAAACTCTCGATCGCCTCGCGGTCGCGCACCGCTTCGTCCGCACGCCCGCCGATCTGGCCGGTCTCGCGGGCGTGATCCTTCCCGGCGGTGAAAGCACCACACACCTCAAGGTCATGCGCGAAGAGGGTCTCTTCGACGCCCTCCAGCAGTTCGCGAAAGGCGGCGGCGCCTTCTTCGGCACCTGCGCTGGCGCCATCATGCTCGCGCGCCACGTCCACGGCCCCGCTCAGGAATCACTCGCCCTGCTCGACATCGCCATCCTGCGCAACGGCTACGGCCGCCAGCTCGCCAGCGACGTCCACATGGGCGCCACCAAGCTGCGCGAAGAGCCGCTCGAAATGGTTTTCATCCGCGCGCCCATCATCGAATCCATCGGCAGCGAAGTGGAAGTCCTCGCCCAAGACGCCGGCCACCCGGTCCTCGTCCAGCAAGGCCGCATCCTCGCCTCCACCTTCCACCCCGAGCTAACCGACGACACTACCGTCCACGACTATTTCCTGCGCCAGCTCAATGGCGCCCGTGCGGCGGCGGAACGATGACCGGATGAGGCTGCCCCAGCCGGCGATCGCCTTCCAGGCCGCGTTTACCCGGCTTGCCGTCGGTTTGTAGCAAAGATTTTGATTTCCCCGGCATCCCGGATGCGCCGCGGTGCATCGGACGCATGACCGGATCCACGATGTTCGGTCCATTCAAGAACTGCTGCGAGGAGCCGAAACGATGAGCAAAGAAGCGAATCTTGCGGTCATGGGAAAGTTTGCCGAGGCGGTGAATACCGGCAAGTTCGATCTCTTCAACGAAACGGTTTCTGCCGAAAACGTCGATCACGATCCGGCGCGCGGTCAGGTGCAGGGGCCGGAAGGCTATCGCATGTTCTTCTCGGGATTGCGGAGCGCATTCCCCGATCTAAGTGTGTCGCTCGAAACTCTGGTTGCGGACGATGAGTCCATCGCAATCGCCTACACCATGACCGGAACGCAGCATGGCTCCTTTATGGGAATCGCGCCGACGGGCAAAAAGGTCAAGATCCGCGGCATGCAAATATCCAAGTTCAAGGACGGCAGGATGGTCGAGCGCTGGGGCAGTTCGGATGAGTTGGGCCTTCTGCAGCAGTTGGGAGCCACAGCAGCATTCGGCGCTCAAGCTGGAGCCTGACGAACGCAGCGTCAGCCAGCAAATCGTCCGGGTCGCGGACGGCTCCTCGACCCGGAAATCTTGCCTTGCATTCTCCGCGTCTCTGCGGTGAGTTCCCAGGCTCAGGTTTATCCGGTTGGCTCTCGGGTCTAGGTTTGGACGTAGCGCCGTGGCTTCAGCCCGGCATCTTCGATTTTGAATTTTCTCCGTGAACTCTGTGGCCGTTCTCGGTGCACTCTGTGTTGAGTGCGGCTTCGCGAAGGGCAAGCACTCGTCAAAGAGCCTCGGGTTCTCCGCGTCCTCTGCGTCTCTGCGGTGAGTCTCTTCGGCCTCGCGGCTAGTCGTAGTATTCCGCGCCCAGGTGCGTGATCAGCTCCTCGCCCATCATCCAGCGCAGCGTGTTCTTCAGCTTCATCAACTGAATGAAGAGATCGTGCTCGGGGTAAAGCTCCTTCGCGCACATCGGCGACTTGAAATAGAAGCTCAGCCATTCCTGAATCCCGCGCATCCCCGCGCGCTTCGCCAGATCGAAGAACAGCGCCAAATCCAACACGATCGGCGCCGCCAAAATCGAATCCCGGCACAGGAAATCGACCTTGATCTGCATCGGGTAACGCAGCCACCCGAAAATGTCGATGTTGTCCCAGCCTTCTTTGTTGTCCCCGCGCGGCGGATAGTAGTTGATGCGCACCTTGTGCGTGAACTTCCCGTACAGCTCGGGATACACCTTCGGCTGCAAAATATATTCGAGCGCGCCGAGCTTCGATTCTTCCTTCGTCTTGAACGACCCCGGATCGTCCAGCACTTCTCCGTCGCGATTGCCAAGAATATTCGTCGAAAACCATCCGTCGAGGCCGATCATCCGCGCCTTGAACGCCGGCGCCAGCACCGTCTTCATCAGCGTCTGCCCCGTCTTGAAGTCCTTGCCGCCGATCGGGACATGCTTTTCCTTGGCATAATCCTCGAGCGCCGGAATATCGACGGTCAGGTTCGGCGCGCCATTCGCAAAAGGAACGCCTTCGCTGATCGCGGCGTACGCATACAGCATCGACGGCGCGATCGCGGGATGATTCGCCTTCATCGCTTTCTCGAACGAGCCCAGATCCTGATGCACCGCCTCCGGCTTCATGAAAACTTCCGTCGACGCGCACCACACCATCACCAGTCGGTCCAGCTTGTTCGTCTTCTTGAAGCTGCGAATGTCTTCGCGAAGCTGCTCGGCCAAATCGAATTTCGTCTTGCCCTTCTTGACGTTCGTGCCCTGCAAATTCTTCACGTAATTCTGATCGAACGCCGCCTTCATCGGACGAATCGTCTTCAGGAATTTTTCCGCCTTGGCCAAATCGCGCGGATCGAGCACTCCCGCCTTCGCCGCCGCCTTGTACGCGTCGTCGGGAAACACATCCCAGCCGCCGAAAACGATGTCGTCCAGCTCCGCCAGCTTGATGAAATCCTTGATCCGCGGAACGCGCCCCTCCGTGCGTTTGCCCAGCCGGATCGTCCCCATCTGCGTGAGCGACCCTACCGGCGTCGATTCGCCGCGACGAACCAGCTCCGTTCCGGCCATCACCGTCGTGCTGACGGCCCCCATTCCCGGCGTCAGCACGCCGAGTTTCCCTTTTGGCGGAGCAATACTCACGGGCCTGCGCATTCAACGTCCCCCTTTATATGCTTGCGGTGAATTTGGCGCTCGCGTAACCCGGCGCGGCGCGCCGGCCCTGCGACGGGCCAGTTGGACCGAAACAAAGATCATGCGGCATCAGCCAATCATTTGCAAACCGCATTGTCAGACCGCAAGAAATAGATGGATGCGAGGAATACGGGTTCGGAGATGTTTTTCTCTGCGCTCTCAGCGTCTCTGCGGTGAGTTCGCTCTTTGCAGTCGGATGGCTTGAGTGGTCTCGTTAAGTCGGCGCCGGAAGCGTCGCTCACTGTCCCGTCTGTGCGGTTTTATCCACGTCGCTCCCGGCGAGCGGGTAGTGTAGCTGTTCCCAGCGCGTCAGGCCGCCCTGAAGAGCCTTCACCTTGGCGGGATCGTAGCCGAGTTGCTGCATCTCCAGCACCAGCGGCGCGCTGTCTTCTTCATGCGGGCAATTGCAGTAAAAAACGAGCATCTTGTCGCCGGGCAGCGCGCTCAGGCTCTGATCCTCGGCGCTGGCGTCGGTAGTCGGGTCGTAAACGATGTTGACGGAACCCTTGATATGCTCCGCCGCGTAACTCTCGGAATCATCCGTATCGACGATCACCACGCCCTTGCCATCCTTAATCATCTGCTCGACGTCTTCCGCCGTGATCCGCGGCGCCTTGGGAAACGGCAGCGCGTCCTTCGACGCCGAGTTGGCCTGCCGCGAATTGGCACGGCTTGCCGCAGGCGCGCCGGCGAAGCCCACTGCGAGAAATCCCGCGACCAAAATGCCCGAAAAAATTTGCGCCTTCATTTCGATACCTCCGGTTGCGAGCGGCACGGACCGAAAGCCCCGTGCCGCCGCCCTTGGTTCGATTCTACGCCCAGTCGTCGATCGACACGCCCTTCCGGAATCCAAAATCCGTCACGAACCACATGGTTTGCACCTTGCCTCCTGCCACCACCACGTGAATCGCGCGCGGATTCGTAAACGGCTTGATGAGCGCGTCGTCCGGCAGTTTCCGCCAGCTTGCGTAGGGCTCCAGTCCCTGCAGCGCGAACGGAACCGCCGTGCTTTGGATCACGCCATTGCCCCAGTAGGATCCCGCCGTCTTCTGCACGTTCTGCGAGAACCATTCACTGAGCTGCTCCTTGGTCTGAAATCCGTGCGTGTCCTTCAGCAGCCCCGCCACGGTCGGATCCATCACCACGGTCGCCGCCGACCCCGACGCGCAGAAGGAACTGATGTAATCGCGCATCAGGTTCTGCGTCGGATAAATGCTCTGGCTCGCTCCAACGCTGGCAATGCTGCTCCAGCCCGTGCCCACGGTGACCACGTTATCGCTCGCCTTGAAGCCCATCTGCACGTGCAGCGGCTCCCATCCGCCCGGCAGAGCCTCTTCGTTCTCGCCGTAGGTGTTGTTGTTGTACTGCATCGTGTTGCCCAGCGTCTCCCACGCGTTCACGTTGTTCCGCAGATCGCCCGCCGTCTTCGACATCAACGTGAACGCACGTCCCACCACCGCGTTCGACCGGTTGTACGGCCCCATCGCGTTCGTCCCGCAGTTGAAGTTCAGCTTGTTGCGGATCGGCCCGTTGATCACCACCATGTTCGCCATCGAGCTGGTCGAATTGCCGAACGGCGCCTGCGTTGACAGCGCCAGAATCACCGGAAAATGCTCCGGCGACGCCCCGGCCATCACGGCGTTGATCGCCACCTTCTCGACGGTCAGCTGCCTCGCGCCCCCGGTGATGTTGATCGTCTTCACCACTTCATCCGGCTTGTGGCTCGTGCCCTTCAGCATCGCCATCACAAGTTTTTCGGTCGGCAAGATGATCGAGTTGAAGTCGGTCCACTCTTTGTTGTCGAAGAGCAGCCGCAGATTATCCTCGGTGTCCGCGGGCAGCAGGCGCGGTTCGATGGCTTCTTCAGGCGGCTTGCCGGAAATTTTCTCCGCGGCGGTCAGAGGGTCGGTGAGAGCCTTGGTCACGGCGCTCATCAACGGCTGCCCCGTCAGCATATCCTTGCCTTCGACGTACCCCACGTCCACGGCTTTCGGCTGTCCCGTGAACGGGAACGGCACCGACACCCAGCGGATGGACATTCCGGTCTGATATTTGTCGACGTACCCGGTCGCGTAGTGAACGATATTCGAGGAGGCGATGCCGATAGCGGGGATGTTGCACTCCATTTCGATGGTCTTTGCCCAGCGGCCCACGGCCGCGCAGCAGCCGTTTCAACCAGCGACGCCGACGATCGCCGCGTCGGCTTTACTGTTCTTGATGTCCTTTATGATCGAGGGATCGCTCCCGAACATTCCCTCCGCCGTCACCTTCACAATCGTCTTCACGCCGGGATAGCGCTTTTGCAGCCACTCCGTCATCGCGCCGTAAAAGTAGTTGGCGGCGTCCGGTCCTTCCCACGAAAGATTCACCAGATAAATGGTCTTGTTCTGCAGGCTGTCGAGCGGTGGAACCAGCGGAACTCGCTCGGCAAGTTGTGCGGTAATTGCGGGATTCATGACGGTGATCAATTCGCCGCCGCCGTCATTGTGTGAACCGTGTGAATGAGCCGAGCTCGCCTTCGAGCCGTTTCGCGCGTAGGCCGGTGAATCAGCCACCAGCACCGGGCTCGCGCCGAGCAGCGCCAGCATCTTTCGTCTATCCATGATCTCCCCCTAAATTTGGATTCGCAGCCGTCTTTCCCTCCCCAGGGTTGGACTTCAGCGGGATTGTACGCCCGCGGCCCGCAAGCAGCGTAGCTCTAGTTTAGGATTCCCTAACCCAGAGGCCGATTCGGCACCCCGGTGACCCGCGTCACATCGCGGAGTGATCTCCGGTACATCCCCAGTTTCTCCCAGGGACTATAAGGATCAATTAAGGAGTCGCTGCACAAGACGTGCAGTACCTCCTGGGATGAGCAAGGGGAGAGGTGCGCATATGCACAGCGCCAACATCGCGAATGTCGACGTTTTTCACGGAGCCGTCTGGGAGGGGCATCGTGACTCGCCGGCCCCCCGCGCCAAGTCGAACGCCGAAGCAGAAGCCATGTTCATCAAGGGCATGCTCGACATGCCGACGCAAAACGACACGCGCAACCCCGGCCAGTTGCTTCTTTCGGCCGTCATTCACGTCATCATCGTGGCGGGCGTGCTGATGGCGCCGCTCTTGTTCACCCAGGTGCTCGATCCGCACGCGCTGGAGTCCGTATTCCTCGTCGCACCCAGGCCGCCCGCCGCGCCGCCTCCCCCCGCGGCCGCGCAGATCGTGAGATCGTCGAGGCCGGTCGCTCCAGCCGTGGATCTGGCCAAATTGACCGCGCCGGCCGTAATCCCAGCGAAAGTGAAAATCGTCGCCGATCAGGCGGCGCCTCCCGAAGTCGGCGGAGTCGAGGGCGGCATGGCGGGTGGAGTTGCAAGCGGAGTGCTCGGCGGAATCATCGGTGGAATCCCCGATTCGAAGCCGATCGCGCCTCCCGCCGCTCCGCAGCGAACCATTCTTCGCGTCGGCGGCAACGTCAGGCCTCCCGTGCCGATTTCAACGCCTCAGCCAACCTACCCCGCGGTGGCGCGCGCGGCGCACATCGAAGGGCTTGTCGTGATCGACGCGATGATCGACGAAGAGGGCAACGTCGTGCAGGCCAAGGTGGTCGAAGGGCCCCCGCTGCTGATCGCTGCCGCTCTCGAAGCAGTCGCCACCTGGAGATACCAGCCGACTTACCTAAACGGCCAGCCCGTCGCCCTGAGGACGCACATCGAGGTCAACTTCCGCCTGCACTGATCCTTCGCCCCGTTACTTCGGCGGCGTTTCACCGGGCCCGGCTGGCGCCGGGCTCGGTTTCTTCTCGGGCGCTGCGCCGGCCGAAAAATCAGCCGCAAGCTGCCCCAGCGCCATCTCGAGAGTGACTCTCCCATCGAGACGCGGCTGCCAGTCTCGCTGCAGCGCCGCATGATAGCCGGTCCGCGAATCTTCCTCGTACAACGCAAAGCGGGTCGCATACGGCGTGTAGCTCGGGAAAATCTGCTGCACCAGATACCCGCTCGTGAACCACAACATCATTTCCGTCACCCCCGGCGGCGGATCTTTTTTCGCGCGTTCGTACGCGTGCTGAATGTCGGTCGAGACCGTTTCTTTCAGCGCTTCCGACGCCGCGTGATACAGCACCTCGAATCCCGCGATATCCTGGTTGCCGCCGTCGATGCTCGATACCGTGATCCGCGAAGGGTGCAGCGTGGTGTACGATCCGGCATAATTCGCGTACGCCACCACGTCCACCCGCATCGGGTGATCGGGCCACGGCGTTTCGAACGCAGTCGAAATCTGCTGCGCCAGCGCCGCGCCGTGATCGTCGACCAGCGCCACCACCGCGTTGATCCACGTCTGATTCGATTTGTCGTGCAGCAGCCACCAGTGCGTCCGATACACCGGCGCCGCCTCATCGAGCGCGGCGATCAATTTGGGATCGAGATCGGTTCGGTCCGCGGTCGTCGCGCCCTCGATGTCCTCCAGCCGGTTCTTGATCTTGATCATGTCGTCGTCCGACGCGAGATCGTGCCGCAGCATCCTCGCCCGGTAGTAAACGAGCGCGTCCGACCATGCCTTCGCCTCGTCCTCGGAAAGCCCCGCGGCCATGCTCGCGTCCGTCGCAAGCTCCGCTTCGTGAGGAGTCCCGCGCGGTCCCGCGGTCGCGATCGCGGCCTGTTCGTAAAGGAAGAGGTGCAGGTTGATCCAGAATCCGCTGTGAAATTCGAAGAGGTTATCCGCCGATGAAACGGGCACGAAATCCTGCGGGTTCCGCGCGCGAGCCGGCCCCGGCCAAGCGCTCGCCGAAACTCCGCTCAGCAAGCACAACAGGCACGCGACCGCCACCGCAATCCACCCGAGCCTCCGCGCCGGCCGCGGCCGGAACGCGTGCGCCGCCCAATTCACGCCGCGCCCTCGCGAAGCAGTTGCTCCACTCGCTCGATATCCGCCGGCACGTCGACGCTCACCGCGTCGTACTCCGTCTCCACCACTTCGATCCGGAATCCGTTCTCCAGCCACCGGAGCTGCTCGAGCTGCTCGGCACGCTCCAGATCGCCCGGCGGCAGGGTAGGGAACTCCAGCAGCGCGTCGCGCCGGAAAGCGTACAGCCCGAGGTGCTTCCAGTGGCTCACCGCCGCTATCTCGGAACCTTCGCGCACCCACGGAATCGGCGCGTGCGAAAAATAGAGCGCGTTCCCCTCGAAATCGCGCACCACCTTCGTTACGTGCGGGTCCATGATGTCGTTCTGCTGTGTGATGGCCGAGCATGCGGTCGCGATCCGGATGGACTCATCCTCGATCATCGCCGCCGCCACCGCGTCGATCGTGCCGGGATCGATCAGCGGCTCATCGCCCTGCACGTTCACGTAAATATCCGCTTCCCGGTGGACGGCCACTTCCGCCACCCGGTCGGTTCCGGTGCGATGGTCCATCCGCGTGATCAGCGCCTCGCCGCCGAAAGCCTCGACGGCTTTCTTGATCCGCTCATCGTCCGTCGCCACAAGCACCTTCGAGGCAAGCCGCGCGCCGCTCACCCGCTCCACCACATGCTGAATCATGGGCTTGCCCGCGATCGGCGCAAGCGCTTTGCCGGGGAAGCGTGTCGAGCCATGCCGCGCGGGAATTACGACGAGTACCTTCGCTTTCGGCTGTGAGGGAGACGCCATCGGCGGTCAGCCTTTCGTTGGCAGGGCAAAAATATACTAGCACGGGCCACGGAGCCTCCCGCCCCCGCGGGGTGATTACCCGGTAATATGCGTGAACGTCCTCTTGCTCTGTGCCCGTCGAGTGGTAGAATCCCGCGTATAGGCGTAAGGGGGTTCCTTGAAGCACCGCGCCGCGCCGCCGGTCAGGCCCAAACCTCTAGCGGCGGTTTGTGCGATTCTCCTGCTCTCGTTTTGTTTTCTTCCCAAGTTTGTTTCCGCCCAGGACTCGGCCGGCCCTCAAGCAGGACCTTCGCAGCCCGCCGAAACCAAGCCCGAAATCAAGAAAGGTCGCCCGCTCCGTTCGGAAACCGATATGACGCTCGTCGGCGCGTCGGTCACCGATCCTCTGGGCCGCCTCGTCACCGGCCTCGAGCGCGAGAATTTCCGCGTCTTCGAAAACGGCGTCGAGCAGGAAATCATTCAGTTTTCCAGCCAGGACGTCCCGGTTTCCATCGGCGTGATTTTCGACATGAGCGGCAGCATGGCCGACAAAATCGACAAATCGCGCCAGGCCGCGGTGCAATTCTTCCGCACCGCCAATCCCCAGGACGAATTCTTCCTCGTCAATTTCAACGACCGCGCCCAGCTCGTCAGCGAATTCACGTCCAGCGTCGACGACCTGCAGAATCGTCTGCTCTACACCAGCGCGCACGGATTGACCGCCTTATACGACGGCGTCTACCTCGGCCTCAGCCAGATGCGTGGAGCACACAACGCAAGGAAAGCTTTGCTCATCATATCGGACGGGGGCGATAATCATAGTCGGTATTCGGAGAACGAAATCCGCAAGTTCGTTCGCGAGGCGGATGTGCAGATCTACGCCATCGGCCTCTTCGAACCGGACGGCGGACCGACTCAGGAAGAGCGCAACGGTCCGTCGCTTCTCGAAGACTTGACGGAAATGACGGGTGGACGCGAGTTCACCGTCGGCAATCTCAACGAGCTTCCGGATATCGCGACTAAAATCAGCATGGAGCTTCGCAATCAATATGTCCTTGGATATCGTTCGAGCAATGGGGCCCACGACGGCTCATGGCGCAAAATCAAGGTCAAGCTCCGCCCGCCCAAGGGGCTTCCACCCCTCAACGTTTTTGCGAAAAGCGGCTATTTCGCGCCGGGCCACTAGCGCCTTTGCCGGCCTCGCGCTGGCCGCCGCCACTCTGCTTGGGACTTTCGCTGCGCCCGCGGCGAAGGCGCAGAATCCCATTCCTCCGATCGAAACTCCCAACGTCCCGCCGCCCGACCAGAATCCCCAGGGCCATCGCCTCAAATCCGACGTCGACCTCGTCGTCCTCCACGTCACCGTCACCGACGAAAAGGGCGAGTTCGTCGAGAACCTCAATCGCAACGAGTTTCAGGTCTTCGAGGACAAAATTCAGCAGAACGTCTCGATGTTCTCTCGCGACGATATTCCCGTCACCATGGGCCTGGTCATCGACAACAGCGGCAGCATGCGCGAAAAGCGCGCCCAGGTGAACGCCGCCGCGCTCACCTTCGTGCAGACCAGCAACCCGCAGGACGAAGCCTTCGTCGTCAATTTCAACGACGAGTTTTATCTCGACACCGAGGGCGACTTCACCAGCGACCAGCGAAATCTTCAGGACGCCCTCGCGCGCATCGATACCCGTGGCAGCACCGCTCTGTACGACGCCGTGATCGGCTCGCTCGGCCACCTGAAAAAAGGCCACAAGGACAAACGCGTTCTCCTCGTCATCACCGACGGCGACGACGATGCCAGCCGCATGTCATTCGAGGACACCGTCAAGTCCGCCGAGGAATCCAACGCCACCATCTACACCATCGGCGTCTTCAGCCAGGACGACATGAAGAACGACAAGAAAATGGTCCGCCACTCGAAAAAAGTGCTCACCGAACTCGCCGACGCCACCGGCGGCGAAGCCTACTTCCCGGCAAACCTCGACGAGGTCACTCCCATCTGCGAGCAGGTCGCCCACGAAATCCGCAATCAGTACACCATCGGCTACTATCCGACCAACGGCTCCCGCGACGGCACCTTCCGCTCCGTCCAGGTCCGCGTCTTTCCGCCCAAGGGCCTCGGCAAAATCAACGTCCGCACCCGTACCGGCTACTACGCCCCCAAGCCCTCCGCCAACGCCGACTAGCAGCCCCGCAGCGGCTCTCGCAAGGGCTGACAACGCCCGGCCGTTCCCGCATCTGAAATCTCAAATCTGCAATCGAACTCTGAACTCACAACTCACAACTCACTCTCCACTCCGACGGCCCCGCAGTACCCAAGTCCTAGACCGCACATGACTGCACGAAACTTCCTCCGCGTGGCATCGGACTTCACATCCCCCAGTTTTTCGTCAACTGTATCGATGTGATACAGCGGTAATTCACTGAAAGCATTCTCTTTACAGCGCCCCGTGCAACTGAAAGTGGTCCTTGAAGTGCTCCCTCCCCAAGCATGAAAAAGGCCCTCGGGATTCTCGCGCTTTTGCTTGGCATTACGATTTCAGCTCTTCCCTCGCGTGCGGACGGCGTGAGCATGACGCTCACCGGAGTCAGCTCTGGCGGGTACAACATCGATGGCGTGTACACCAGCCCGTACACGGCCACGGTAGGCGGCGCGGCGAACACGCCCGTGATTTGCGATGATTTTGCCGACGATTCGTACATCGGCGAGTCCTGGTCGGCGACCGTTTCGACTGTCGCGGACCTTGCCGGAAACGTGAAGTGGGGATCGGAAACTAACGCCCAGCAGAACTACGACATCGCTGCGTGGCTCGCGGAACAACTGTTCGCGCCCGGTGTCACCACCACGCAGACCGAAGACATCTCCTTCGCGATCTGGCTCGCGCTCGACCCCACCGACGTCACCAACTACCTCACGAACACGTCGCCCGATCCGGGCACGCTGTCGGCGGCGCAAGGTTGGATCAACACTGCGGAGAACGCGATCTCGACGCAGGATCTGACGTCCGCCGACTTCGCGAATGTGTTGGTCTACACCGAAGTCCCCGGCACAGCGGTCGACTGCAACGGCGGCGCCTGCCCGGCGAACTCGCCGCAGGAATTCCTCGTCGTCACGCCCGAGCCCGGCTCGCTCGTGCTTCTGCTCGTCGGTTTGATCGCTCTGGTGGGAATAGCCTACCGGCGCCGCAACACCATCGCTCTGGCCGCGGCGAACTAACCGCGATCGAAGCGCTTCTGATTCGAGGAGGGCCAGCAACCGCTGGCCCTCTTTCATTTCCGCTGGAAGCCATCCCATAAATGCTCCTCTAGGGGGGCGGAGCTTCAGCTCCGACATTAGGACGCAAGAGACGTAGGGCTTTAGCCCCTGAAGATACTCCGAGGCTTTGGCTCGTACGTTTATGAGACAGCTTCTAGCGAGCGCTCCGCCAGATCATGCCCGCTACAATCAACCTTCGACTTAAGCGTTGACTGAAATGCTCGGAGTGGCCTGTGACGTTCCGCCTTGCGAAGACGACCCGCCGCTTCCACCCGCGAATTGCTGGAAGCTCTGCTGCAACGATGTATACGCCTGTTGCGCGCTCGACAGGTTTCCCGACTGCAGTGCCTGCCCCAGCGCCTGGAATTCCTGGTTCACTTCCGACCCGCCCGATCCGCCGCCGTGATGGTGATGGTGGAAGTGCGCGCCCTGGCTCTGGCCCTGATTCTGCAGGTCCTGCTGGATCGTCGAATACTCGGACTGCGCTCCCGAAAGATTTCCCGATTGCAGATCCTGCGCCAGCGTGCTGAACGCGCTCTGCAGTGGATTGCTGTTCTGCGTCGACGAAGAAGACGACGATGACGACGAACCGGACGTCAGATTCGCCAGCGGGCTGTTCGCCGGCGCGTCCTGCTGCAGCGTCACGAAATCCGACTGCGCCGCCGAAAGGTTCCCCGACTGCAAATCCTGCCCCAGCTGTTGAAACTCCTGCTGGAATTTCTGGAACGGGTTGTTCGCCGTGTTCTGCGTCTGCGACGCAACGACGTTGCTCACCAGACTGCTCACGATGCCTGAAACCGACATGGATCCCCTCCTGATCGGAGATGATTTGCGTAGTGCTCGATCGGCCTCTGCGCCTCGCGCAAATGCGAAACGCCGCCGATCCTCGCATCCGGAGAACTGCACGGCCCCTGCCAAACGGCGGCCGGCAAGTCCGCCTCGTAATCGCTCGATTCTGCGTGCCTTGCGCCAAACGCCTTTCACGTGGCGCGCCGATTGCTCCCTGTACCGCATCGAACTTGCCGACCCGTTCGGCAACACTTGCCGGGTCCCCGCTCGGTGCCCCTCGCCTTCGTTTGGCTTTCGCTTCGCCGCCGTGTAGAATCGCGCCTCTCCAGTAGCTCCATCCATCGTATACGTCGGAGGCAAATCCATGAACTTCTCGAAAAATCGCGCGGTCTCCGCAAATACGCCGGCGCGCATCTCCGCTCTCGCTCTGTTGGCTGTGCTTCTCGTCTGCGTTCTCGCCGCGCCGCCTGCGCGATCGCAGAGTGCTCCGGCGGACGACACCAAGGGCGCCCTCAAGCCCGAGCAGATACTCGCGCTCCAAAAGAAATTTCAGGATGCCGGCATTCATCCGGACATGCCCACGCTCTCCGCGCTGATCGCCGACAACGCCACATTCATCCACGATAGCGGCCTCGTGCAGACAAAAGCTGAGTTCATCAACGCGATCACCAGCGGCAAGATGAAGGCGCTCAGCTACAAAATGAAGGACGCCAAAGTCGTCCCCTTCCGAGGCGGCGCGATCGTTCTCGCCGTGGACGACCTCACCGTCGCGCCCTCTCGCACCCTTCACCTGCGCATCTCGACCGTCTGGCTGCGCAAGCTCGACGGCTGGCAGATCATCCTGAATCAGAGCACCTCGCTCGCATCCGAATCGAAATCCGGAGACGCCCGATGAAAATGGCCCGCGTGATTCTGTTCACAGCTCGAATGGGTGCGATGGCGAAGTTCTACGGCGAAGTCCTCGGCCTCAAGCAGGTGAGCGACGAAAAAGGCTGGCGCGAGTTCGACGCCGGCGGCGCGCGCATCGCGCTGCATTCCGGCCCCTCGTCGCCGGGCCGCAAAGGCCCGAAAATCGTCTTCTACGCGAAAGACGTCGCGGCCATGCGCGAAGATCTCGTCGCGCGCGGCGCAATCTTCGGCAAAGTCCGCCAGGGCGACGTCCTTGCTCTCTGCGACGGCAAGGATCCCGACGGCAACCCGATCCAATTATCCAATCGCTGAATCGCCCGGAGCCGCGCCCCTCGTCACCGCCCGCCGCCTCTTGACAACCGCCCTCCCGAGGCGTTTATTGCGTCTTAATAGTGAGAGGCAGTCATAAGGGGGGAATATGAGCGAGGCAACGCAGCGAAAACGGTCTGCCGACGGCAGCGCCTACGGCAGGCCCCTGCAGCATCCCGATTACGAACTTACTCAGGTCGGCCCGGGCACTCCGTGTGGCGAACTCATGCGCCGTTACTGGCAGCCCGTCGCCGCATCCGCCACGGTAACCGCGCGCCCGCAAACCGTGCGCATCCTCGGCGAAGATTTGATCCTCTTCCGCGATAAGCGCGGCCGCCCCGGCCTGCTCTATCCGCGCTGCATGCATCGCGGCACCACGCTGCTCTACGGCAAAGTTTCCGAAGAGGGCATCGCCTGCTGTTATCACGGCTGGCTTTTCGACGTCGAAGGCCATTGCCTTCGCCAGCCGTGCGAGCCCGACGGCGGCAAGAATCTCGAAGTCGCCCGCCAGCCCTGGTATCCCGTCGAAGACCGCTACGGCCTCGTCTTCGCATACATGGGCCCGCTAGAAAAGAAGCCGGCGCTTCCGCGTTTCGACATTCTCGAAGACCTCGGCCCCGATGAAGAAATCCGCGCTTACGTCGGCGCCTTCGGCTCGACCGGCGACAACAGCCTTCCCATCGCCCCGTACAGCTGGCTGCATATGAACGACAACGTGATGGACCCCTACCACGTCTACGTTCTGCACTCCACCTTCACCGGCGTGCAATTCGCCGCGCAGTTCGCGCTGATGCCCAAGGTCGATTTCTTTCCCACCGAAAACGGCGTCTGCTACTCCGCCAAGCGCAAGCTCGACGATGGCCGCGAGTACGACCGCATCTCCTCCTGGATCATGCCCAACATCATGTCCGTCCCCAACCCGATCGACATCACCCAGGTGCGCTCCAACATGATCAGCTGGTCGCTCGCCGTCGACGATTCGCATTTCACCATGGCCACGGCCTCGCGTACGCCCAAAGGCGCGCCCGATTTCTTCGGCGCCGGAAACGGCTTCCGCATGAAGGGCAAGCTCTGGGGCGAAATGAACGAAGCCGAGCACCAGGACACGCCCGGCGACTACGAAGCCCAGGCCGGTCAGGGCCCCATCTCGCTCCACTCCGAGGAACATCTCGCCTCGAGCGACCGCGGCATCATCATGCAGCGCCGCATGCTGAAGGCCCAAATCCGCGTAGTCGCCGAAGGCGGCGACCCAGTCGGCGTCAGCTTCGACCCATCGTCGCCGCCCATAAACGTCCGCTCCGGCAACTTCTACAACGCGCCCCAACCGGCCTAGCGCCGGCGCACCCCGCGATGGGCGGCGGAAGCGCGCGCCCGGCCGCGACCTCGCGCGCAGCTCCGGCGCCCCGCCGGTCACAGCGCCGCCGCACGCTGAAAGCGCAGATTCGCGTGGTCGCGCGCAGCTCCGGCGTCCCACCAGCCCCTCGCCCACAGCGCCGCCGCACGCCTGCGCGTAGCGCCGGCGCACCCCGCGACGGGCGGCGGAGGCGCGTGCCCGGCCACGATCACGCGACCTCGCGCGTAACGCTCGCGCCCCGCCGCCTCTTTCTTTCGCGCTCTTCACCAACCACAGGCATCGAAGAGAGTCTTTGTGGGTCGCGGCTTCAGCCGCGACATAAGCCGCGCAAATTCTTCACGGGCTTCAGCCCCTGAAGTTCCTGAAGGCGGTTGCCACACAGACTCTTCAGCCCTGCGAAAAGGCGCTTCTTAATCGACGGGCTTTAGCCCCGGGTTTTCGGCCTTAGGGGGTCGGGGCTTCCAGCCCCGACATAAAGCCCCGCCGCGCGAAGCGCGTCCCGCTGCGCAGCTTCACTTGCAGCATGTAGTGTTTTCCTCGACGCCCACAAAGGCAAACACGTCGACTAGACTACATCCGAATTTCGAGACATGACTCGATCGCTGGAGGCGCCATCGAAATAAGCCCGGCTTTGGCCCCTGAAGTTCTCCATCTCGAGTTCTCACGCAGACTCTTTCAACTCAGAATTTGAGGCGTCTGCTCAGCGCCGTCATCCTGAGCGAAGCGAAGGATCTCTCTTCTCCGCTCCGCGCACCCAACAAATTTGCTTTTTGGTTTTTTGAACCCCGCATATAGAATCGCCCTGCCTTACAGGAAAACAGGGGAGGGAATCAATGTCGCTTCCAAAGAATCGCTGGATCGCCACGCTCGCGGCCACCGCAATGCTGACAGCTTCCGCCATCGCCGCAATCGCCGTGCGCACCACCGCCCAAAGCTCCGCCCAAGACGAAGTCCTCGCCGCACAAAAAAAATTCACCGACGCCTGCGTCGCCGCCGACGGCGCCACCCTCAACTCCCTCATGGCCGACGACGCCCTCTTCATCCACGGCAACGGCGCCATGCAATCCAAGTCCGAATTCATCGACGCCATCACCACCGGCAAGCTCGCCGTTTCGCAATACGACCTGCACGACCCCAAGGTCGTCCCCTTCAACGGCGGAGCCATCGTCACCGGCCTGATCGACTTCGGCTTCAAGCCGCCCGCCGGCTCCGCCAATCCGCCGCTCGTCCTCCACTTCCGCGGCTCCTCCGTCTGGCTGCACACGTCATCCGGCTGGCGCCTCATCCTCGATCAGGACACAACTCTCGCCGCCCCACGCCAGGCGCCGCCCGCCCACTAGAAGCCTCTCATAAATGCTCCTTTAGGGGGTCGGAGCTTCAGCTCCGACAGTAGGACGCAAGAGACGTAGGGCTTTAGCCCCTGAAGATACTCCGAGGCTTTGGCGCGTACGTTTATGAGACAGCCAGACAGCCTCTAGCCTCTCGCTGCATTTTCGGGGCTCCGCCGACTGGTTGCACACGCCTTCCGGCTGGCGCCTGATCCTCGTAAGCCCCGGAACGGGCCGCAAGATCGTAGCCCACGGCGAAGCCGTGGGAACCGACGCGCGAACGCGTCCAGCCCGCGAAGCGGGCGCAAGAGCGCGCCTCACGCCAAGCCACCGCCGGCTCCATTCGCGAATATGAAAGGGCCACGTGCTCGCCGCCGAGCCTTGCATTACGACACCCGCACAAACTCGCCCGCAAACTTCGCCGAGTCGCCCGCGATTAATTTCTCGCACAGTCGCGCCAGCGTCTCCTGCTCCCGCCCGCCGAGCGTCGCCATCTGCGCGCGAATCAGTCTCGTGTGCACCGGAAGCACTTCGGCGGCCAGCTTGTGTCCCTTCAGCGTCACGCCAACGACCCGCGTTCTTCGGTCGCGCTTGTTCATCCGCGACTTCACCAGCCGCCTTCTCTCCAGCTCTCTCACCACGAACACAATCGCGCTCTTGCTTCGCAAAATCTTCCTCGCCAATTTCAGTTGGCTCATGGGGCCGAACTCCATCAGCGCCTCCAGCACTCGCCCCTGGCTCAGCGTCAGTCCCCGCGTCTCCAGTTGCATCTCGATCAGCGCCGTGACGGAATCCGCTGCCCGGATCAATCCCAGGTAAGCTCTCAGCGCTCGCTCGGTCCGTTCGTTCGCGTTTTCCACCTTCGCTCCTCGTTCGCCTTCACGTGAAACGGCGCGCCGGCCGCGCCCGCCCGGCGAGATACGATGATTTAGCCGGTTATAACGCGGTTACGCGCCAAAAGAAGGACAAAATCGGCCCCGACGACATACTCCTGGTGTATGCACGAATTGGTGCAGTGTCAAACTATTCCGTGCAAGGCTCCGTCTCAGTCGTTGCTCGCCCTCTTCATCTCACTGCGTTTTTGGGTACCTCGCTCGAAAGACGATCCGGCATCTGTGGCATTTTGTCCTGAACGCGGCTAAGCTAGCCTTCAAGAGATCGTTCCGCTCGGAGGTCAGGGGGCATGGACATTCGTTTAACGCCCGAAGAGGAAGCCATTGTCAAAGCGGAGTTGCGGTCGGGCAACTTTCGTACGGCCGAGGAAGTGATTTCTGAGGCGCTGCGCTCCTTCCACGACAAAGGAGTTGCCCGCCTCGCCGTCGCGCAAAATGGCGAGCAGCACGAGGCGGTGGCCGAAATGCTCTGATTCGTAGAGGCCAATCGCGTCAGCCTCGAAGGCATCTCCGTCAAAGAATTGCTCCACGAGGGCCACCATCTGTGAGTGATCTGGTTCTCGACGCCTCGCTTGCCCTGCGCCGGTTTCTCGAGGACGAGACGGATCGAAAATACGGCTTGGAAGTCCTCGCGAGTCTCTCCTCCAAGCGCGCCCTAGTGCCGGCGCTTTGGTTCTACGAAATCGGCAACGGCCTCCTCATGGCGCATCGCCGGAAGCGAATTCCAGTCGAACAAGTCGACGGCTTCTTGTCGCGGCTGAAAACACTTCCGATTGATGTTGCGCCGCGGGCCCCTTCGCAGCTCTTAGAACTTCCTGGCCTCGCGCAAAAGTACGGGCTCACGAATTACGATGCCGCGTATCTCGAGGCGGCAATCGTTGGCCGTTTGCCGCTGGCAACATCTGACGGGAGTCTTCGGCAGGCGGCTCTGGGAGCGGGCGTTCGGATCGTCTGACGACTTGCTCTTGCGCGCCGTCGAGAAACTTTTGCCTTTCTGGCGCTCGATGCATAAAATGGGTGCGAAGTTTTCAGCGCGACAAACGCCGAAAACGCGATCGCACACGGCTGATGGCATCAGATTCCACTCCAACGTCTCGCGGCGTCTACCGCTTCGCGGTTGCCACGGCCGGTTTTACGGTGCTCCTGCTCACGGCCGGCGCGCTCGTCACCAACAACGACGCCGGTGACTCCGTTCCCGACTGGCCTCTCGCCTACCACCGCCTGATCCCGAATCTCGTTGGCGGCATCCGCTTCGAATACTCGCACCGCGTGGTCGCCGGAATCGTCGCGATCATGACGCTCGTCCTCGCCGTCCTGATCACGGCAAAGGACCGTCGCCCGCTGGCCAAGCGCCTCGGCTGGACCGCGTTCGCTCTCGTGCTCGCGCAGGCGATCCTCGGCGGCATCCGCGTCCTCGAAGGCGACCCCATCGTTTCGGCGACGGCGCATGCCACTCTCGCGCAAATTTTCTTTATCACGCTGGTCGGCGCCACGCTCTACCTGAGCCCGTGGTGGCAGAGCGATTTGCCGCAACTTGAGGACACGCGCTCGCCGCGCGCCACGGCGCTGGCTTGGTGGACGACCGCCGTGATCCTCGTCCAGATTCTCCTCGGCGCGGCGTTCCGCCACGGCGCCCTCGGCATCGTGCCGCACCTCGTCGGAGCCGGCGCCGTCACCGTGTTCGTCGTTTGGACCGGACGCGTCGTGAAGTCGCGCTTCCGCGAGGTGCCCGACCTGCGCCGCCGCGTGATGTGGCTGCACATGTTTTTCGGCATACAAATTCTGCTAGGATTCGCGGCGTGGTGGGCCATGACGTCCGGAATCGCCGCCGTCCAGCCGACCTTCCTCTACGTCACGCTCACGGCCGCGCACGTGATTGGCGGCGCGCTGACGATCGCCGCTTCCGTCCTGCTGGCGCTCACCTGCCAGCGCCTGATCCGCCCGGCTGGCTCTGCCGCGGTCGCGCCTTCGACGGAACGTGTTGGAGCGGCCCGATGAACGAGCGCGCCGCCACGATCCCGGCTTACGAAAAACCGTGGGCGTACGTCATGCTCACGAAGCCGGACGTCACGTTCCTCGTTGTGATTACCACGGTCGCCGGCTTCTATCTCGGATCGACCGGCCCGATGAATTGGATCCTCTTGCTCCACACAGTGTTCGCGACGATGCTCGTCGCCGGCGGCACCGCCGCGCTGAATCAATACGTCGAGCGCGAAATGGACGCCGTGATGCGCCGCACGGCCGCGCGCCCGCTCCCCGCCGGCATCCTTCAGCCGCGCGAGGTGCTGATTTTCGGCGTTGCCGCGATCGTCGCAGGCGCCGCGTGGCTCGCGATCGCGGTCAACACCCTCGCGTCGTTGGTTGCGCTTGCAACGTCGCTCCTTTATCTCGGCCTCTACACGCCCCTAAAAACCCGCACGCCTTTCTCCACGGCTGTCGGCGCGGTACCGGGTGCGCTGCCTCCGCTGATCGGCTGGGCCGCCGCCCGAGGCTCGCTCGGCTTGGGCGGATGGGTGCTCGTGGCGATCCTTTTTTTCTGGCAGTTCCCGCATTTCATGGCCATCGCCTGGATGTATCGCGAGGACTACGCACGCGCGGGCATCCGCATGTTGCCCGTCGTCGACCGCTCCGGCGATTCCACGTTCCGACAGATCGTCTGCACGTCGGCGATTCTGGTCTGGGTCAGCGCGCTCCCCTCCGTGCTTGGGATGGCCGGCAAACTCTATTTCTTCGGCGCGCTTCTTCTCGGAATGCTGCTGCTGCAAGTCGGCCTGTGGGCCAACCGCTCGCGAAGCAACGCCCGCGCGAAATGGCTGATGCACGCCACCGTCGTACACATCCCGCTGCTGCTGGCCTGGCTGATTCTCGATAAGCTGGTCAACCGGTAGTCATGGCGCTCGCATGGCGCTAGCCGAGCTTCTCCCTCTTCATTCTCTCCCGGCGCTCAACGCTTCGCTCAACGCGCTCTGCACCGTGTTGCTCATCGCCGGATTTCTGATGATCCGCAGCGGAAAAATCGCGGTTCACCGTTTTTTCATGATCGCGGCGTTCTGCTGCTCGGCGCTCTTTCTCGTCTTTTACCTCTATTTCCATTTCCATGCGGGAGTGATCCGCTTCGGTGGCCAAGGCTGGATTCGCCCCGTGTATTTCACCTTGCTGCTCACGCACACCACGCTTGCCGCGGTGATTGTCCCGCTCGTGCTGATCACTCTCTCGCGCGGCCTCGGCGGAAAATTCGAAAAGCATCGCGCCATCGCCAAGTGGACATTCCCGCTCTGGCTCTACGTCTCGGTCACCGGTGTCGTCGTCTACTGGCTGCTCTACATCGCCTACACCCCCATCTGGCCCGCCGGCAAACTCCAAGGCCTCTGAAATTCGGGAAGCGCGGCTCGCGGAGCCGCGCCTCCCGCCTTCTATCCGCTCGCTACTTCTCCAGGTAGTAGTCCACGTCCGTTACGACCCGCACGGTCTTCATCAGGCTGCTGTCCGGATTCGAGGCGTAGCCTCCGGACTGATCCGAATCCTCATCTTCCGGCACTCCCGAATTCGCTGCCAGGATCGAGAACACGCCTTGGGTGGCTTGCCGGATCGTGCCGACCGAGCTTCCTGCATCCTGTGCGAACCGCTCCGCCGCCGCTCGCGCGTTCCGGGTGGCTTCGGTGATCATGTCCGGCTTGATCGAATTCAGGCCGTTGAACTTGTACTGGATGCCGCCTCCGTTGTCATTCGAGGACAGCACGATCCCTTGCTGCACCATGTCGATGGTTTTCTGTGCCGCGGCCGCCACCTGATCGACCCGCGTCGTCTGTACGGTGATTTCCTGCGAGACGATATAGCGATAGGCCGCCTTTCGGTTGCCGAAGCGATTCGCCTCGTTGTCCGTTACGCCCACGATCCCGACGGCGATTTCAGTCGGCTGAATGCCTTGCTGGCCCAGGAATTTGAGGATGATCTTCTTGTCTGCCTCCGCCTTTGAATAGAGCGTCGGCAGGTCGTTTCCGACTTCGTTGTACTGCACCGGCCAAATCGCCAGATCGGCTTTCACGGTCCGCTCGGCCAAGCCTCTCACCGAGACGTACCGGTCGCCGAGCCGCGTAGCCTTGATCTGCGCACCCAAAACCCAACCGCCGACGATCAGACCCACTGCGAGAAACGCTCCCAGGAGCGCGGCCTCCGGCCGGCTCATTCGATTCGAGTCGTCCATGTTTTTCCTTCCCTCTGCGTGTTCCGCTGTCAACAGAAAGCCGCGAAATCGCGGCTGAAGATGAAGAAACGCACGTGGCATTCCAGACGCGATTCACGGCTGGCGGTCAGGAAGGGGAATACTTTTCGAGGAATTCGGGGCTTCTGCGCGCGCGTACGCGCCAAGAATCACGTGCCCTGGCAGACGCGTTGTGGGAGCTGTGCTACGTGCGAGGCAACCGGTACACGCTCGTGATTCTTCGGCCGACCTAAAGCAAGTGCGTCGCCCTCGGGATGACGGCCCTCATCGGGCCGTCACTTATACGAAACCACGGCCTGCCCGTTTTGAATCTGGATGTTGTTGATGTCGTCGGGGAGCTTCATCTTCTCGCGGTTCTCCGGCGAGGACATCAGCTTGTCGACAGCCGCATCGAGCACCGATTGCGGCAAGGGCAGGGAACCGAGCTTTCCGTCGACCGGCTCGAATTTCAGGTAACCGTTCTCGCTGACGAGATGCCCGTCGAGATCGAGCGACATGTCTTTGCCGTGAAGGTTGAAGATCACATGCGCCTTGATCAGGTCGCCGTCCATATCGACTTTCACGTCCTTGACGGCCGACTGAACCTGCGCCTCCGTCATCTGATCGGCCCCAGCCAGTGGATCGGCATTCGTGGCGTCGCCGGAGGGCGCGGCATTCGTGGCGTTCGTGGCGTTTGGATCAGCCGGAGCAGCCGCCCTCGCAGCTTGCGAGTCCTGCGTCTGCAAGTTCTGCTGCAAATAAGAATTGAGTTCGGTGCGGTCGATCGCCACCTGCGCCGGCTGGCCCGCGGCCTTGGCCTGATCGGCAGCCGCAAACTTTTGCTGTACACGCGCCGCCGCAGCGGGATCGTACGGCACGTCCGGCGCCGGCGATTTCCGCAGCACCAGGATCAGGATCAGAAGCAGCCCGGCCGTGCACACCCAGCCCAAGCCCTGGTAAATGCGCTTTCCAATCGACTCGTTGGCCATGGCCAGTTCCTCCCGCGCCCTTCGCCGAGGCCCACAAACACCTTCGGCCCCTGCGCCTCTAAAAGTCTAGCAGCGCGCCGCCGGGGCGCCCCCTTTCGCTCGGCCGCCGTTGCGAACTGCTTACTGCCCAGAAGTACAGCTCCGCGTTGCTTCGGATTAGTACCGATTGTTCCCGTAACGCTAATAGCTCCGAAGAACAACAGCGCGCCGCGCCAAGTTGACCCTGCACCGGCCCTCGCCTAACGTGAATTCAGCGATATTCCCGGGGTGTGGTGGGCGGTTGGTCAGGTTCGATTCCCAAAGGCGCACATGCTCGAATTGTCTCCCATCGCAGCGGCCACGGGTGCACCGGCAAGGCGCCGCGCAGCCCGTCTTACGCGCGCCCTGCGCCTGCTGATTCCCGCGCTGGCCGTGCTGTCGCTCGCGCCCGGTCTCTTCGCCCAGTCGCAAACAGACGCCGACGCGCAAATCGACGCCGCGCTGGCCGATTCGCAGTCGATCAGCCCGGTACCAATCCTCTCCGGCGGCCTCGCGTACAACACGTTTTTCGAAGGCGGCACGCCGCACCTGCACCCGCTGGTTTCGCCGGTCGTGCTCATCCCGCTCGGCCAGAACTGGCTGATCGAATCGCGCGACACCTTCGAAATCGATCTCGCGCCACAGCCCGGCGAACCCGATTACAAAGGCTACCTTCAGAAAGAAGTCGACTATCTCCAGCTCGACTACATCCTAAATTCTCACGCCACCGTCACAGTGGGCCGTTTTCTCACGCCCTTCGGCATCTACAACGAGCGCCTCTACCCGGTCTGGATTCGCGACCTCCAGAGCGATCCGCTGATCCTGCCGATTTCGACCGGCCCCAGCGGCGCTGGCACGGGCGCGATGGTCCGCGGCGGCTTCAACGTCGCGCCCAAAGTCGAAGTGAACTACGCGACCTATTTCTCCACGCTGAGCACCGATACGCCGCTCGATTCTTCTCGCGAGTTCGGCGCGCGCGCGGGCATCTTCGTCCCCGGGCCGCGGCTCGAGGTTGGCGGCTCCTATCAACATCTTCTGCAGGGCGACCGCTCGAACGCCTTCGGCTTCCACTTCGCCTGGCAGCCGCCGGCCCTGCCGCTCGATATTCGCGCGGAGTACGCGCGCTCGGAAAATGGCAGCGGCTACTGGGTCGAGTCGGCCTACCGGCTCAGCCAGGCGCCGGTCTGGCAGCACGCGTTGCGACACGTGCAGGTTGTCGGGCGGATGCAGCAGTTTTACGTGGGGCGCGTGCCGGACGATGATCTGCCGACCGTG
>DATJRU010000057.1:0-17344 GCA_035504455.1 Vulcanimicrobiaceae bacterium | reverse complement strand
GTCAGACTGATGCCTCCAACGCGCCAATCGTACCACAGCGTCCGTCTTCCGGCGGCGGCGTGAAATCTGCCCCGTTAACTCCTCAATTCTCGATTCTGAATCTTTTCGAGGCGGCGCTTGCTGTTGCGTATTTCGAGCGTTGCTCGTGGTGTTAGGCCGAATGCGCTAACTCCTGCGACATAGGCGAGAAATAGGCTTTCGAACTTCCGGTCGTACGGGACATTAAGGAAAACTTCAGTGAGCGGTTTTCGACTTTGTGCCACGCCTTTGCGTCCCTCGACGAGCTTTGGACCTGTTGGGGGACCCGTTCCTCGCGGAACGTGAATCGGACTTCTTGAATGCAGCAAACGCCGCCTTCATGCCGTTGCGCGAACGCCCAGAAATCGTCCGTGGACGGCGGTTTCCTGGTTCATTGGCCTCCATGAGCTTTTTCAGCTCTCGCACGCGGCGGGGCGAAAGGCCAAGAATCTTGGCTGTCTCCTCGGTCACAAATCGTGAATCGATTCGAACTCCCATAACCACACTATACACCCGGATTCCTGGCTCCCTCGAAGATGTTCCGTTTTCTAGCCACTCGCCACTCGCTTGCCGCGCCGAAGCTTCAGCGCAGGCGGGCCCTCTCGCCCCCTCGCCCTCAGGCCTCGCTTCCCACTTGCCGCGCCGAAGCTTCAACTTCGCCGGATTTTCTAGCCACTAGCCACTCGACACTCGACACTCGCCTGCCTCGCCGAAGCTCCCGCGTAGGCGGGCCACTGCTTTCCTCACCCCTCACGCCTCGCCCCTCACTCACTCCGCATCCTCATGCGTCAGCTCCCTGAAAAATCGCGCTGGATTCCCCTCGCGCAGCTTCCGGCAAATCCGAAACAGCGAGTCCATTTCCCTCGCTTCGAGTGCTCGCATGATCGCCGTCACCAGTTTCCCGTGAATCGAGAGGACGTATCGCAAGAACCTCTTCCCCTCTGCCGTCATCCCCACCACTGTCAACCGCCGCCCCGGGCGCTTCTCCTCGCTCTTCGACTTCGGCAGATGCGCTCGCTTGAAATCCACCGGCGGTAGCGTCACCTTTTTTCGCCGCAACCACCCGCGCCTTTCGAGCTGGTCGATCAGCTCGCACACGTGGTGCCACTCGCTCCGGCGGCGCCGCGCCAGCTCCACCACCGGCAGCGCCCCCTCGTGATACAGCACGTCCAGCACGCGAAACTCTGCCAAAGTGATCTCGAACGACTCCAGCGGTACCCGCACTTCCCGCTTTAGCCAGTCGGCCGCGTCCAGCAGTTCCCTGTATCCGCGTAAGGCCCGCTCTGTCCGTAGTTTACGGCTCCGGTTGTCCGGCATAGTGGCAAAATCCCGCCAAAACTGCACTCTTAAGCCGTTTTAAGCGGTTTTAACCGCCCGACCGATCTACACTTTGTATATCTGTCGGAGCCCTGATTTCGTCCGTTTGAATACCGCAATTCGACTCGGCGTTTTTACGGATTCCGCTTCGCGGACGACACTCTTCTCTCTCGCCACTAGCCACTAGTCACTGCCTTCCAGCACTTTTGCGGATCGCGGCGCGCGTCTGCTATGCTGCCGCGGCGAATGAGCGCCACCACAACCGACCGCATTCAATCCGTTCCCGAAATTAATCCGTGGCTGATCGCCGTCACCGTGATGGTGGCGACGTTCATGGAGGTGCTGGACACGAGCGTGGCGAACGTCTCGCTGCCGCACATCGCCGGGAATCTTTCGGCGGGCGTGGACGAAAGCACGTGGGTGCTCACCTCGTATCTCGTGTCGAACGCGATCGTGCTGCCGCTCTCGGGCTGGTTCTCCTCGATTTTCGGGCGCAAGAAATTCTTCATCGCGTGCGTGGTGATTTTCACCATCAGCTCGTTCCTGTGCGGCATGGCGCCGTCGCTGCCCATGCTGGTGC
Organism: Vulcanimicrobiaceae bacterium; assembly: GCA_035504455.1. Taxonomy (GTDB): domain Bacteria; phylum Acidobacteriota; class Terriglobia; order Acidiferrales; family UBA7541; genus Palsa-295. Next base: position 15,429 of record DATJRU010000057.1, on the reverse strand, counting down.
TCTTTCGCGTGATCCAGGGAGCGGGCGGCGGCGGAATGCAGCCCGTGTCGCAGGCGATTCTCGTCGATAGCTTTCCGCGCAACAAGCAGGGCATGGCGATGGCGATCTACGGCATGGGCGTGGTGGTGGCGCCGACCGTGGGGCCCACGCTCGGCGGATGGATCACCGACAACTATTCCTGGCGCTGGATTTTCTTTCTCAACGTGCCGATCGGCGTGATTTCCGTAGTGCTGATCTCGATGCTGATCGTGGAATCGCACTCCGGAAAGAAGCTCGGCGAAAATTTCAAGGTGGATTTTCTGGGCCTCGGATTTCTGGGCCTCGGCCTGGGCCTGCTGCAAGTGGTGCTGGACAAGGGCGAGCGCGACGACTGGTTCGGCTCGTCGTTCATTTTATGGGCCACCGTCGTCGCGGCGTGTTCGCTGGTGGCGCTGGTGGTCTGGGAATGTTTCGCCGAGCATCCCGTGGTCGACCTGCGGCTCTTCAAGGACCGAAACTTCGCGATTTCGACGTTCATGATGTACGTGCTCGGCTTCGTCCTCTACAGCACCACGGTGCTGCTGCCGCTGTTGCTGCAAACGTTGATGGGCTACACGGCCATGCGCAGCGGCTTCGTGCTGCTGCCGGGCGGGCTGGTGCTGCTGGCGATTCTGCCGTCGGTGGGATGGATGCTGGGGCACTTCGAGCCGCGCTGGATCGTAGTGACCGGGTTGTGCGTGATGGCGCTCGGGCTGCATTTTCTTTCGCACTTCACGCTGAATGCGGGGCAAAGCAACGCGGTGAACGACTGGATTTTTTCGCGCGCCGGCACGGCTTTCTTGTTCGTGCCGATCAACGTGATGGCGTTCTATTTTGTCCCGCCCGGCAAGATGAACAACGCCTCGGGGCTGATCAACCTGGCGCGCAATATCGGGGCGAGCACGGGGATTTCGTTCGTCACCACGATGCTCGATCGCCGCGCGCAATTCCACCAGGACGTGCTCTCGAGCAACATGAACGCCGGCAGCCCGTTCTACCAGCACGCGCTGATGCACATCACGCACGAGATGATCGAACGCGGCATGGACGCGGCCCGCGCCGCCACGCAGGCCCACGCCGTGATTTATTTTCAGTTGCAGCGACAGGCGATGATGCTGTCGTTCGTGGATAATTTCTGGATCATGAGCATGGTCTGCATCTGCGTGATCCCTCTGATGTTCCTGATGAAGAAGCGCAAGGGCCCGCCCGCCGGCCGCGCGCCGGTGCACTGACGCGCGGAATTTCCCGGGCCGGCGGGCTGCGATCTTCCGCCCATTGCGGGGCTGCCGAGTTTGAGGCCGGCGAGACGCCGGCGCTACGGCGACTGCGTGCGGCGGGCGAGGATTTTCACGAAGGACGCGCTGCGGAGTTCATCGGCCGAAAGCGTGGTGAGGGTTTCGACTTCGTCCGCTTTGAGCGCGCCGCAATTGATCGCCTGCAGAAAATAATTCAGGAGGCCCTGCGCCATGGCGGCATCGTCGAAGACGTGGCCGATGCGCGTGGCCTGCGCGGCCTTCTCGATGAAGTTGCGCAAGCGCTTCGCGGCGGAATCGAGATGTTTGAGGAAGAACGAATAGACCGCCGCGTAGCGCGTGGGCAACTGCGCGGGATGCAGGTCCCAGCCCTGGTAAAAACCGTTGGTCAGGGCGCGGCGCACGCAGTCGTAGTGCAGCTTCCACGCGGCGTGCACCGTCTCGCGATTCGCTTCGGCTTGTCGCGCGCTGAGGGGCTGCCCGTCTTTCGCGCGGTGCGGCGGAATCGGGAGAATGTTCACCGGGCCGTCGGAGATTCGCACGCCCGTTCCGGCGAGCGCGACTTGCATCGTTTCCCGCGCGAAGTCCGCCGCCGGATGCGTCATCGCCTGCTGCAACGCGGCGATGCTGAGCGACGCGGTGTAATCGTACGGGCCGAAGTGCGCCGCCACGCACCGCCCCCTCGCCGCGCTCACGAGCGGAAGTAAATTCACTTCGCCGCGCTCGTTGAAGATCGCTTGCGGCGTTTCGATCATCACTTCGATGCGCAGCGCGCCCGGCTCGAAGTCGAGCATCGGCTCGAGCCGCGAGCAGACGTCCGCGAGGGCCGCGACTTCGTCCGGCAGGCTCACCTTGGGCAGCGTGATGCAGAAACCTTTGGGCAGCGCGCCGCGCGTCTTTTCGGCGAGCGCCGTGAGAAAAATATCGAGCGTGCGAATGCTGCGCTCGCGCAACTCTTCGGTGAAGGGCTTGACGCGGATGCCGATGAACGGCGGCAGCTCGCCCGCGTTCATCGCGGCGGCGACTTCGCCTGCGGCTGCGGCCGCGTGGGCGTCTTCCTCGTCAGCGGGACGATTTCCGTAGCCGTCCTCGAAGTCGATGCGGAAATCTTCGACGGGCTCGCGATGCAGCTTTTCGCGCACGCGCTCGTAGACAGTGTGCGCGAACCACGCCGGCGGATTTTCGCGGCGCGCCGCTTCGGAATCGAATTCGATCGTTTTCGCGATGGCCGCAGCGGCGTTGCGCGTCTCGGGAAGCTGCGCCGCGCCCGGCATTCCCACGGCTTTCGCGAAAGCAGCGAAATGCCCGGCAAACTCATCCAACGAGCGCAAGGCGAGTTCCCCGAGCCGCCGCGTGGTGCCGGCCTTGAAAAGGTGCGCGCCGCCGTAGACGACGTGGATCGGCTGCCGGCCCGCCGCCGGACCGGGGTACCGCCGCTCAAGCGCCTTGTGCGCCTGCTCCAGCCGGGCTTTCAACTCGTGAAGCGATTCGGGAGACAGCGTTCTCCTCATGAATCCTCGCGCGATTGCTGTTATGCTTCGGCCAGTCCCTGCAATTCCCGTACAGGCCAAGCAGCGGTTGTAGCGAATGAACGGAAAGGATACATTGCTTTGTCGGTGCCCGAAAGAATCCTGATCGTCGACGACGAATTTGCCGCGCGCACCGCTCTCACCGCGCTGCTGCGCCGCGAAGGCTACGACGTCCGCGAAACCGCCGACGGCGCCGCGGCGCTGGCCGAAAGCGCCGCGTTTCGCCCGGACTTGATTCTGCTCGACATCGTGATGCCCGGCATCAGCGGCTTCGAAGTCTGCCGCCGAATCAAAGCCGCGCCCGAAACGCGCCTCACGCCGATTATCCTGATCACCGGCCTTTCCGCAACGGCCGATCGCATCAACGGGATCAACGCCGGCGCGGACGACCTGCTGAGCAAGCCGATCGACTTCAACGAGCTGCTGGCGCGCACGCGCTCGCTGCTGCGGCTGAAGCAGTTCACGGATGAGCTGGAGAACGCCGAAAGCGTGCTGCTCTCGCTGGCCAACAGCATCGAGGCGCGCGATCCCTACACGCTGGGGCACTGCGAGCGTCTCTCGAATATGTCCGCCATGCTGGCGGAAAAGCTGGGGCTGCCGGAAGAAGAGATCACGGCGCTGCGACGCGCGGGAATCGTTCACGACATCGGCAAGGTGGTGGTGCCGGATGCAATTCTGCTGAAACCGGGGCCGCTTTCGCCGGAAGAAATTGTGATCATGCGGAAACACCCCGTCGTCGGCGAACGCATCTGCGCGCCGCTGAGAACGTTTCGCCTCGTGCTGCCGATCATCCGCCATCATCACGAGAAGCACGATGGCTCCGGCTATCCCGACGGCCTCCGCAACGGCGAGATTCCGCTCACCGCGGCGATCCTGCAGCTCGCGGACGTCTACGATGCGCTTACGACGAATCGCCCCTACCGGAACGCATCGCCCTCCGAGGTGGCGTTGCAGATCATGGAAGATGAAGCGGAGCTTGGCTGGTGGGATCGAGGACTCTTCGAGGCATTCCGCGAGATGATTCGCGACGGGCACGCGGCCGCGCCCGTTCCGCTGCGGCGAGGCGCGGCGTCCTAGGGGCGGCTATCGCGCGGGCGCTTGAGTCGGTGCGCGGCAAGCGGCGCCCCTACAGCTCGACGAAAATTAGTTGGGCTTTGCGAGGCGTTCGTCGCCGGCGTAGACGACGAATCGCTTGCCGCGTAGAAAGCCGACCAGCGTGAGGCTCATCTCGCGCGCCAGTTGCACGGCCAGGCTCGACGGCGCCGATACCGACGCAACAACCGGCAATCCCGCCACAATGGCCTTCTGAATAATTTCGAAACCGCCGCGGCCGCTCACCAGAAGCGCCACTTCCGAGAGCGGCATGCGGCCGTTGCGAAGCGCCCAGCCGATGACCTTGTCGACGGCGTTGTGCCGTCCGATGTCCTCGCGCAGCGCGAGCATTTCGCCGTTCGCGTCGAAGAGCGCTGCCGCGTGCAGCCCGCCGGTGCGCCCGAAAACGGGCTGCGAGGCGCGCAGAATCTCCGGAAGCTGCACGAGCACCTCCGGATCGATGCGGAAGCCGGGATTCGGCGGCTGCATCGAACGCGCGCGCACCGCGTCGATCGACGCCTTGCCGCAAATCCCGCAGCTCGACGCTGCGAAGAAATGGCGGCGCATTTTCTCGAAATCGGGCATCGCTTCCGGCGTGAGTTCCGCGCGCACCACATTGCCGCGATTCGCTCCGGGATTCTCGGGATCGCCGGGGTCGTGTTCGAGCGACATAATCTGCTCCTGGCGCTGGATCAAGCCTTCCGTCAGCAGGAAGCCGGCGGCCAGATCGAGGTCGTCTCCGGGCGTGCGCATGGTGACGCTCAGCGGATGCTCGCCGATGCGAATCTCGAGCGGTTCCTCGGCGGCCAGATAGTCCTCTTTTCGCAGGACTTTCCCGTCATCCCATTCGGAGACCTGCGTCAGATCGATGTTGCGCTGCTTGCGAGGCAAAGGGCGTCCCCCTCGGCACACTGCGTGCCAGCTAACTCATTGTACGCGCCGAAGCTTAAGAGTGTCTTCAGAGGCCAAAGCCTTGTGCTCTTTCGCCTCCTAATGTCGGAGCTGAGGCTCCGACCCCCTAAGAGAGCGAGACGCGACGGCCTCCCACAGCGATAGGATTGTTACAAAAAACTAGCCCGTCCCGAAGGCGTCGGGACGGGCCAGGGGGCGTTGCACTGGTGTGAGGTGTACTGCGGGGAAATCCTCGCTGCCCTAGAAAGGCTGGTGAGGCAGCACGACTCCCGTCGACGGGTCGAGAATCAGCTTCGGCGCCGTCGGGCCGTCGAAGTCGAACATCCCGTTCAGGCGTCCGGCTTTCGTGTCCGATGAGTTCCCGCCGATACTTCCGAGATCCCAGTTTTCCTCGATGAAGCGGAGCGTCGAGGACTGGTCCGCGATCCGATGGTCGACGTAGTTCTGCTTGGCGAAAGGTGAAATCAGAAGAATCGGAATACGAGGGCCGTATCCGCACTGTCCCTGCGTGGTGGCCGAAGGCGAACCGCAGTCGGACGCAGCCGCCAGTTCGTCGTCGGAGACAGCGGACTGGTTGACGACGGGACCAAGGACGTGGTCGTACCAGCCATCGGAGTCGTCGTAGTTGATGAAGATGGCCGTGTCTTTCCAGTACGGGCTGTTCATGATCGCGTTGATGACGCCGACGACGAAAACCTGCTCATCAATCGGGTCAGAGTAGCCCGGGTGAGCGTCCTGATAGGCGCCGGCTTTTAGGTACGTGACGGCCGGGAGGCGATCCTCGCCGAGCGCGGTCCAGAAGTCCGCCAGGTCGTACTGGTGTTTCGCGCCATCCGCGGACGTGCCGATCAGTGAAGGATCGGAAGGCGCGACGTGATGGGCGTTCAGCGTGCTGGCAAAGAACTGGAACGGTTCGTGGTGAGGAATGTAGTCGCCGTCGCTGGACTGCGTAACGGCATCATCGCCCGCGAGGCCCACGTGGTGTTGGCCGCAGATCGCGTGATTGTTTGCGTCGTAGCCGGTTGGCCGGAAGCCGCCCTGGAACCATCCCCAGCTGATGTTCTTCGCGTTCAGGAGGTCTCCGACGGTTTTGCCGCTGAATGACACGAGGTTGGCAGTCTGCAGGCCTGGATCTGTGAGCACGCACTCGTCACCCAGCGGACGAACGTCGCCAATCAAAGAGCCGGCCAGGAGGCCGTTCGCGATGTTGCCGCTTCCGGACGCCGGCTTTCCGTTCACCTTCAGAGGGGCCATGGTTGCATTTTCGGTGGTACCGGCAACCAAGTTCACTGCACCGACGGTGGAGGGACCGAACTCCGTGCCGTAGGCGTTGTCGTTGAGGGCGTAGTGCTGTGCATAGTTCCAAAGCGCTTGCACGGTGTTGCCGTCGAAGTAGCCCATCACGACACCAACGCCCTTACCATAGTCATTGCAGGGCGAGGACGCCGAGTTGCCCGTTCCCGTGAACTCCGGGAACTTGTCCATCAAGCCGTGGTCGTCCGCCTGCTGCTCCGGCGTGTAGCTGTGGTTCTGATCGCAAGTCACCGACTGCAGTCCCGTATCCATCCGGAACGGCTGCGTCGAATTCGGATTCTCGTCGAGGAGCCCGCCCGCAAGAAGATTGTTCACGCGCGGGGTGTCGCCCTTCGCGTGGAAGGCCGGCTCGCCCGTCGGGTTCGTGGCGTGCGGGTACGTCCCAAAGTAATGATCGAAAGAGATGTTCTCGCCGAAAATGATGATCACGTGCTTGATCGGCGTTTTCGTCGCATAGGACTCGGCCGCATTTTTCGTCGGCCCGTTGGCCAGAAGGCTTCCGGGCATTCCGAGAACAAGAGTGGACGCAAGCGCGACACTTGCTGTCCGGCGAAGATAGTTCCAAATCATGAGCTCTCCTTGAACGTCGAAAATTCGCATTCTACGGCGTGGCCCTGCGGGGACGCGCAGCGCTCACAGTGTGCCTGTGGCTTTCGGAACCAAACCCGTGCGGTCAAGGGATACGCGCACGTTGTTATCGCCAGATGACAAGGCCGTTAAAAACTGGCCGCTCGATCGGCGCGCTCGTGGATATTCGTCTTCACGCTCTTCGCCGCATATGAAATTTCGGAGGATCGCGCTTTTCGGGTCTCTCGCGCTGCCAGGCCGCACAGTGGACGCCCGGCGCGCACCTGCGCCCCAAGCAAATTGCCGCGGCCTTTGGGCACGACCTGAATGATCCCCATCATCCCGCCGTCTTCGTGTTCCAGAAGGTGGCAGTGATAAACAAACGTCCCGATCAAGTTCGGGTCGCGGAAGTCCATGCGTAGTTTTACGCTGGGATACTGCTTACTCCTGCCATCCCAGTACGCCACATTGATCGTGTCCCGGAGAAACGGCTCGTCCACCGGGACGCCGTTCCATTCCTCGAGCAGAAAATGAAGCTGGTGGATGTGAAAGGCGTGCAGTTCCTGCGTGCGGTTTTCCACGATCCAATCCTCGACGTCTCCTTGCTGCGCCACGATGTTCGGGGTCATGTCGCTCGGATCGAAGACCTTCGGCTTCTGCCCATCCACCGTGATCATGAAGTCGGTCGGGCTCTTCGGATCGTGCGGATCGTGAGGTTGCTCGGAAAAATAGAGCAGCCGCGTTCGCACCGGCTTCACGTCGCCCAGCCAAGCTCTGCTGGGTCGCGGAAGCGGAACCGGCGCGGCCGCGAGGCGAATGGGCGGCTCGGGCGCGCTCGCATCGGGAAGAATCGTCGCGAGCGGCCGGGTCGGATCGTTCTCTCCCGCCGGCCCTGTATCCACGGGGCGCGTTACGAAACTCCCGGTCGATCCTTGCGACGGGCCTCGCACGATAATCCCGACTCTTCCCGCAGGCGGAATCAGCGCGTGGCTTTCCCAAATGACCTGCGGGCCATCCGTCCCGTTCTCGTCGATCGGCGCTCCATCGAGCGACACCACTCCCACCATCTGCGGTTTGTTATCGATCAGAAGCTGCAGATCGAGATAGGTGATCGCGGACGCATTCAACACGCACCAGAGCTGTTTCTCGCCCGGCCGCATCTTCACGACCCCGGGCGGGTACGCGGGATACGGCACGGGTACAAAATTGATGGAAAGATCGCGCGCGGGAGTGCCGCCTCCGGAGTTGGTGTTGAGGATGTCGCCTTCGTTGTCACGAAGGATCAGCGGCGGCGGCATCGAACTCGTAGTCACCGGCGCCGCGTTCGGATTCGCCAGCGGCTGATCGCGAATCACCATCACGCGCTCGGTGAGGCCGGCCAGCAGCTTATTCGCGCGTTCGATCCCCTCGATTATCAGCGCGCCGGACGCCCCGCCCTGCACCTGCACGCTGGTAAGCCCGTGAACGTGCGGGTGATACCAGTAGAGCCCGGGCGTCTCGTTGCGAGGAATCCGGAACCGATACTCGAATGGGCGGTCGCCCGGCTGGACGAATGTATTCAGCACGTCGTCCTCGTGACAGACCGGCGGCACGGTCAATCCGTGAAAGTGCAGATTCGTCGACGCGGCGGTCATGGCGCTGCCGGTACAGCCGCCTTTCATCAAAGGCATCGCAGGCGTGGCGCCCGCTGCTGTCGCGGACACTGCAGCATGCTCTTCGTTCTTCAAGCGCAAAACGAGCAGATCGCCCGGCTTCAGGCGCAAGGTGGGCGCCTCGGTACCGTCCTTGTAGACGTAGCAAAAGCGCAACTGCCCTGCTGCATCGACAAAGTTGCGGTAGGTCAGGTCGACTCGCAGCACGCCGTTGCGACTGCTCAGGTCCTCTGGTTCCTGGACGACGCTGCCCGCTGACGGGCGCACCGGGCAGCCCCCCGGCGTCGCCGGGGCTGCGGTCGCGCGGCCGGGCGCAACGAGGCACGCCAACATGCCGATGCCGACGGCGCCCCGGCGCAACGATGCTCCGAATTTCGCGTTGATACGTTCCATCCCACCCACGTACGAGACCTTGAAGTCAGGCATTCTCGCCGAGCGAACCGGCCCACCTCATGAATCTCTCATGAACGTTCGTTTACAGGCATGTTTTCGTCCGCCCTTCGGCGAACGCGATGTACAGCCGATTCATCGCGTTCCCATCTCCTTGTTTGTTCGTGGCGCTGCTGCTAGACTATCGCGGCAAGAGCTAATAGGCCGCTCCTGCTAGACTTCCCTTAGAAGGTTATCTATGTCCGGACACTCGAAGTGGGCCACAATCAAACACAAAAAGGCGGCGACGGATGCCCGCCGTGGCAAGATTTTCACCAAGCTGATCCGCGAGTTGACCATCGCCACTCGCACCGGCGGCGCTGACCCCAACACCAATCCGCGCCTGCGCACCGCCATCCTCGCCGCGAAAGGCGAGAACATGCCCAACGACAACATCGAGCGCGCGATCCAGCGCGGCGCGGGCACCCTGGAGGGCGAGACCCTCGACGAAGTGACCTTCGAAGGCTACGGCCCGGGCGGCGTGGGAGTGCTTGTCCAGGTCGTCACCAGCAATCGCAACCGCATCGTCAGCGAAATTCGCCACCTCTTCTCGAAGAACGGCGGCAACATGGCCGAGACCGGCGCGGTCGGATGGATGTTTCACCGCAAGGGCGACATCGTGGTGCCGAAGGACGCGGCCGACGAAGACAAGATGATGGGCATCGTGCTCGATGCAGGCGCCGAAGATCTCAAGGACGATGGCGCTTCGTGGGAAGTCACCACGCCTCCGGAAAACATGGAAAAGGTTCGCGAAGCTTTGGTCGGCGCGGGCATCACTCCCGCTTCGGCGGAGGTCGCCTGGCTGCCGCAAAATTACGTGAAGCTCAGCGGCCCGCAGGCCCAGCAGATGCTGCGCATGGTCGAGGCGCTCGAGGATCACGACGACGTGCAGCACGTCTACGCGAACTTCGACATCGACGAAAAGGAAATCCAGGCTGCCGTCGCCAGCTAGTTCATTTCGCGCGGCATCGCTTCAAAAAAGCACTATCCCCGCTTGCGGCGCGCACGTAGACTGTGCCGGACGATGACATCGCCCTTCGCGCAGCCTCTCCAAAACGGCCGTCGGTTCCGCGTCATGGGCGTCGATCCGGCTGTTTCGGGAGCGACGGGTTTCGGCGTCATCGAAATCGAAGACGGTTGCACGCGCCTGATGCACTTCGGCGCGTGGAAGCTGCCGCCGAGCGTCACCTTTGCGGTTCGCCTGCGCGAAATCCACTTCCTGGTTTCCGGTGTCGTGCAGCAGTTCACGCCGGACGCCGTCGCCGTCGAATCGGTCTTCAGCGCGCTCAACGCAGGCACTGCCCTGAAGCTTGCCGAGGTTCGCGGCGTTGTCCTGCTGGCCGCCGCGCAAGCCCAGATTCCCGCGCACAGCTATTCGCCTCGCGAGGTGAAGGCCAACGTCACCGGCTACGGCGCTGCCTCGAAGCAGCAGGTGCAGCAGATGGTGAAGTCGCTGCTCGGCCTCGAGCAAGCGCCCGAGCCTTCGGACGCCGCCGACGCCCTGGCCGTGGCTCTCTGCCACGCGCAGATGTCGCGCGCTCGGGAACGCCTGGCGCTGTCGGTTGCGCCGCGCCGGCCGGCCGCCACCGCGAACAACGGATCGCGCGCCGCCCGCATCTCCCTTCCTCGTGTTCGATGATTTTTCGCTGCGCGCCGCCCGGGCGCACCTCGCGCTGGAATCCGAATCCGCCGCTGAGTTAATCTTGTACCGACCCGAATGAACCTACGGCCCCATCGCAACCGTTGGCTCGCCCTGTTTGTGCTCGCCGTCGCATTTGCGCTGCTTTCGCCGGTCGCACATGCCAAGCCGGACGACGCCACAATCACCTTTCGCAAGGTCTTCAAGTCCAGCTATCCCGAATTCACGGAAATCAAAGTCGCGCAGTCCGGGGCGGCCACCTACGACATTCGCCAGTTGAGCGACGCTGCCGCTCCGCAGCCCGCGCAGATCTCCCCGGCGCTGGCCGCGCGTATCTTTGACCTTGCGGGCAAGCTCCACGATTTCCAGGGGCTCGATCTCGAAATGCACCACCGCATCGCCAATCTCGGGCAGAAGACGTTCACCTACCAGCGCGGCCCTGAAACGCATTCCGTCACTTTCAATTACACGCTCAACGAGCCGGCCTCGCAGCTCCTCACCATCTTCGAGGATCTCGCGCGCCAGCAGACCGACCTCTCCGACCTGCAGCGCACCATGCGCTACGATCGCCTCGGCGTGAACGACGTCCTGCAGCAGGTACAAAAGGACTACGAGAACAAGCTCTTCCCCGAGCCGGAGCAGTTCCTGCCCGCGCTCGACCAGCTCGCCGCCGACACGCACTTCATCGACATCGCCCGCCAGCGCGCCCGCACGCTCGCCGCCCGCATCCGCGCCTCGCACTAGGGTCTGTAGCGCCGGCGTCCCGCCGGCCGGTTCTGCTGCACTCGATTGATCCTCACCGAATCGTGCTCAAATCAAAATCTGCCTCTTTGCTTTCGCCCTGCGGATCCGAGACTTCGATTGTCAACGTGGAGGCGTCAATCTTTCTCGCGTTGAATTCGAGCTGCACGTGCTCTCCCACGCGCACAGCGCCCGTCCCGGCGTCGTGGAAAGCGTCGAGCGGCCATTGGTCGATCGAGTCCGGCGCGATCGCTTTCCCGTTCTGCACCACCGTCAGCGTCACCTTGGCTTCATCGGAGCTGGCATCGGCGCCTTGAGGGCGGTAATACACGTCTGCGTACACCCGAAATACCGCCGGCTTCCCGAGGAACTCCTTCACCGCAGCCTGCGCGTCGTAGTTCGGCGCGCGGCTGGCCCGCTCCACCACCTGAAGGAACGGCGTTTCGATGGTGACGAGGGAGCCTGGCAGATCCGTGTTGGGCATGTGGAAACTATAGGCGTAGGAATCGAAGAAGCTGCCCTGTTTGCCCTGCGGCCCGGTACCCAGGAAATACGCCTCGCGGATCGAATCCGAGGTCAGCGGATCGTCGTACGCCCAGGCCTGCACCGCCGCCGCGAGCGCCGCGACCAGCACGATCAGTCCAACCCGAATCGTCATCTTCATCTCGCTCCTTTCCGGCGAAGATGCGCGCGTTGCGTTTCTTCGCTCGCCTTCGCCTGTACGGTTTCTGTCCCGTGGGACAGCAACTTTTCTCCCGGACCTGTGCTTAACCCTACCAGGTGGCCGTGTGTCAATGGACTCTGGGCGCGGGGGGCCAAGCTGGGGCTGGTCTTGCCCGCTCTCGCTGTCTATCGCCCCAGGGCCGCCTATACTTTTCCGGCGCCTTCGGGCACCCTTTTCTTCCGGGGCAGCAAAGAGAACGCGAAAATGAGCGCCGATCAGCCGAAGTCCGGCCCATATTTGGCGGAACCATTTCCGCCGTTCGCGGGAATGACACAGGGGCGTAATTCCGCTTCCCGCGCCCCGACGTTACTTGTAATACAATTCATCGCGAACTTCCATCCATCCTGGGAGGCGGCTGATAGCATCTGAGCTATGCAATTATGGGGAAAACATCCATGAACAAAAGCAAACTGCTGTTGGCCTTGGCGATTCTTTCGCTCGTCGCGCTGCGTACGTCGTCGCAGGCGACCTACTCGCAGCCCCGCATCAACGCGGCTGTGAACGATTCGCAACTCACGGTGCTGCGCGGCAACACGTACCCGCTCGCGCAGGCGAAGTACGACCATGGCCCGGTCGCTGCGACTCTCCCGATGCAGAACATGCTGCTGGTTCTCAAGCGCAGCCCCGCTCAGGAAGCCGCGCTCGAAAGCTTCATGGCCGAGCAGCAGGACCCCTCTTCCGCGAATTATCATCACTGGCTCACGCCGGCGCAGTTCGGCGCGATGTACGGGCCCGCGCAGCAGGACATCGACACCATCACGAAGTGGCTCGGCTCTCACGGATTTACTGTCGACCAAGTCTCCACCGGCCGCACCACGATTCAATTCTCGGGCAACGCCGGACAGGTCCAGGGCGCCTTTCACACCGCAATCCACCAGTACGTCGTGAATGGCGCGAACCATTGGGCCAACTCGACCGATCCGTCGATCCCCACGGCCCTCGTGCCCGTTGTTGCGGGCGTCCGTTCGCTGCACAACTTTTACCCCAAGGCGGCAGTAACAACAACTCGCCGGGCGGCCGCCTCGCGCCACGGTAATTTCACGTTCAGCCTTGGTGCTGGAAATAGCTGCGATGTCGCCGGCAGTTCCGAGGATTGCTTCGCCGTCGGCCCATACGATTTCGCCACGATCTACAATGTGCTTCCGTTGTGGAACAACAGTATCGACGGCACCGGCGAAACCATCGCGATCGTTGCCGACAGCAACATCAACGTGTCGGACGTCCAGCAATTCCGCACCCTGTTCGGCCTTTCCCAGAATTTCACCGCGAGCAACATCCTCCAGCCGAACGGTGCGGTCGGTATCAACGGTGACGAGGTCGAAGCGGACCTCGACACCGAGTGGGCCGGAGCGGTTGCAAAGGGCGCGACCATCAAACTGGTCACTTCGCCAAACGGAGCCAGCGCCGGCGTCGATCTTTCCGCTCAATACATTATCGACAACAGTGTCGCCCCGATGTTGAGTTCGAGTTTCGGCGCCTGCGAATTCGCCCTGGGAAACACCGGAAACCAGTTTTACAGCAACTTGTGGCAAGAGGCTGCGATGGACGGGATCACCGTCCTCGTGGCATCGGGCGACGCCGGCGCGGCCGCCTGCGATCTGCCGTCGCCCGACGCCCCGACGGGCTGTGGCTTCTCCTCCAGTGCGCTTTTGCAAACGGCGCAGTGCGGGCTCGCCGTGAACGGGATCGCTTCGACCCAGTACAACGTCGCGGTCGGCGGCACCGATTTCAATGATCTCGGAACTGAAACGACATACTGGAGCACGAGCAACAACGGCAATCAGGCGTCTGCTTTGAAATACGTTCCCGAAGACGTATGGAACGACTCCTGTACGAACTCCGTTTACTTCAATCTCGTCAGCGTGAATCCGCCGATCACGACTCCGGTCGGTAGTTGCAGCGATCTGACGATTCAGGATCAACCGGAAGAGGAAGGGCCTCAGATCGTGACGGTTGTCGGCAGCGGCGGCGGCGTGAGCAACTGCGTCAACGCGGCCGCATCGATCTCGGCCTGCAGCCAAGGCAACACGCAGCCGACATGGCAAAACGGCCTCGCCGGCGTGATGGGCAATACGCGCAACGTCCCAGACGTCTCGCTGTTCGCAGGCGACGGCCTCGTGGGCCACTTCTACATCATGTGCGAACAGGATAGCTCCGCGGCGAGCGGCGGCCAAGGCGGAGAGCCTTGCACGCTAGGCTCCACGCCCGTCTTCACCGGCGTCGGCGGCACTTCGGCTTCGGTGCAAGCGTTCGCCGGCATCATGGCGATGGTCGACCAGCATGCCGGGGGCGCGCAGGGCAACGCCAGTTCCGTGCTCTATCCACTCGCGGCCGGCGCCGGCAACACTTGTGCCAGCGCCGCCAACCCAGCCTCGACTTGCATGTTCTACGACGTCACCTCGGGGACGAACTCGCAGCCCTGCACGCCGTCGTCCGTCGATTGCAGCACCACGGCCAGCCTCCCGATCGCTCCGACGGATCGCGGACCGCGCATCACCGTCGTCGAAATCCGCACGCTTTGCGCAATCGGGGTCGGCCTCTTGCTCCTGCTCGGCCTTCGCCGCAAGCAGCAGCGCTGGGTGACGGCTGCGGCCGTGTGCGGCACCGCCGTGCTCTTGGTGGTCAGCGTTGGTTGCGGTGGTGGCGGCGGCAACAGCGGCGGCCAGACCGGAGGCGATCAAGGAACTCCGGAAGGCGTCTTGACCGGCTATAACGCGGCTGCCGGCTTCGATCTAACCACCGGCCTCGGCAGTGTGAACGCCGACAACCTCGTACTGTCGACCAGATGGGCAGGCGCGCCACCGGCCGGCGTCCCGACGACGATCAATCGCCCGACGCTCACCGTTCCGGTGGCCGCTCTGGCGCTGGCCTGCGCGCTCTTCCTCAGCCTGCTGTTCCTCGGTTTGCGCCGAGGGCAGCTCCGCTGGACCACCGCCGTGCTGCTCGTGGCGTTCGCGTTCTCGATCCTGAGTGCCGCGCGCGCCAAGGCGAATACGCCCGCGCTTCGCGCTCCAGCTCAGCGTCCAGTGGCAGTCAGGCTCGCGTCGTTCGCCGGCAATCAGCGATAGCCTTTGACGTTGCGGGTGCCCCATCCTCGTTTTGTGAGGGTGGGGCCTTTGCAACGAACTCCGAATGACCGTCTCTATCGCCGTATCCTCATTCCATCAGCGGCAGCCTCGAGCTTTGTGTCGCGCCTACGGCGCTCGGCGTCTTAGGCATTGCGACCCCGCCCTTTCCGCGCTGGGCTAACTTTTGTCACACCTCCGGTGCTTGGTGAGGTGCCGATCTGCTGCGGACCAAGTATTAGAGCCTCGCCTCACTGCACGACAATTCCCGCATAACCGACGACGTGCTCGCGATCACCGTTGATGTCGCCCGACGTCGCGTGCCGCACTAACTCCGCTTGTGTCGCGCCGAGCTCGCGCATCGCGACCAGCATCGCCACGGTCGCCGCGTAGCCGCACATCGAAATTTGCTCGCCGCGCACCGTGTCGTACAGCCCCCGCGGGTCGAGCGCCAGAATGCGCTCGATGGCGCGCTGGTCTTTCGCGCGCGTCAC
>DATJRU010000056.1:0-3906 GCA_035504455.1 Vulcanimicrobiaceae bacterium | reverse complement strand
GGCACCGTTTTCAGCGGCATTTTATTGGGGATTTTGCTCGCGCGAACGTTCAGCGGCTCGGTGGGCGCGCATCTCGGCTGGCGCTCGGTATACTTCATCGCGGCCGCGATGATGCTGTGCGTCGCCCTGCTCGTTCAATTTCTGCTGCCGCGCAGCAAGCCCGCCGTCGAGCTGCCGTATCTTTCGCTGCTGCATTCGACGATCGGATTGATCCGCGAGCACAAGGAACTACGCGAGTCTGCGTTTCTCGGCGGCTGCCTCTTCTGTTGCTTCAGCGCGTTTTGGACGACGCTGGTCTTCCTGCTCGAGACGCCGCCGTATCACTACGGCAGCGAAGCCGCGGGGCTTTTCGGCCTCGTCGGCGCGGGCGGCGCGGCATGCGCTCCGTTTTTCGGGCGGCTCGCCGACCGGCGCGGGCCGCGATTCGCGGTGGGCATCGCTCTGCTGTCGGTTTTATTTTCGTTCGCGCTGATGTGGGTCGCCGGCAAAATTCTTGCGGTGCTGATCCTCGGCGTTTTGCTGATGGACATGGGCACGCAAGCGGGGCACGTCGCAAACCAAACGCGGATTTACGGGCTCGATGCGGACGCGCGCAGCCGGCTGAACATGTTTTACATGGTTTGCTACTTCGTGGGCGGCGCGATCGGCTCGCTGCTCGGCGCGTACGCGTGGCGGGTGCGCGGCTGGACCGGCGTTTGCGTCTTTTGCCTCGCAGTGATGGCGCTGGCGCTCGTGAGATTTGCCGCCGGACGCCGCGCGCGAGTGCCCGAAGCGGCGCTGACCGCCGACTGACTCCCCGCGGCGCTTTCGTTGTCTCGACAACAAATTAATTGCAATAAAGAGAGCAAAGTCCTTGACGCCGTCGCGGGCTTAAATTGGCTCAAAAGAGCCGAAAAGGGCCGATTCGGGAGGGTTTTGCCGAGCGAAGCGCCGGCGCGGGGGTCTTTAGCTTCGGGTATCGCTTTCGTTCGCCGACTTAGCGGCCGAATTGCCGCAGGTGATGGTCCGCGTGCAGGTAACCCCAGCGAAGCCATTCCTCGCGCGTCATGGGACCGAAAAACGGATGCTCGATTTTTCGATCGAAGGACGCGCCCGAGAATCGCTCGATGACACCTAGCAACTCGGCGCGATCTTCTTCGAATTCCGCCGGTGCCGTCCCGCCAACTCCTTGCTGAACTTCGGGGCGCGTCGGAGAATTTTTCGGCCACTTCATCGGGAGGCGCAGCGCGAGATATTTGATGACCGTCTGCTGGAGGAAGCCGGTCGCCATGCTGACGAATTTTTCGCCGAGCGCGACTTTGTAGGAGTCGCAGAGGTGGCAGATCATCTGGTGCGCCGACATTTTTCCCCAGAGGCGCGCGTCGGATGGCGCGAGCGCGGAAACGCGCCCGAGAATCGAATCGAGATCGGATTTTGATTCGAGCGTTTGCATCGCCCAGGATGTTTTGATTTGCGGAGGCTGTCAATCGTCCCTACGGGACTTTGTCGATTGACTCTGCTTCCCGGCACTGCGCTTCGCCTGCCTCGCCGGCAGGCGGGCTACGTGCCGGGCTGGTTACAATCGCGCCTCCGGCGCTTAAGCCAGAGGCAACTCTAACGGGCCATTCTACACGTGGAAGAGCGCTTTGAGCGCGAGCAGGACTGCGACGCCGACGAACACCGAGATGGCCATCAGCGGGGCGGGCTCGCGATTCACTTCCGGAATTAAGTCGGACGCCGCGACGTAGAGCGTGACGCCGGCGGAGAGCGGCAGCGCGTCCGCTACCGTGCTTCGCAGCGCGAACATCAGGGCCATGCCGCCGAGAGTGGTGCCGCCAAGAATCGCGGCGGAGATGAGCGCCACCTGGCGGCTCTGCCCGCTGGCCAGCATCAGCGACGAGACCGTGAAGCCCTCGGGAACCTTGTGCAGGAAAATCGCGATGAAGATCACGCCGCCGAGCCAGGTGGAAACGAGCAGGCCCGAGGCGATGGCTACGCCGTCAAAGAACGTGTGGATCATCAGCCCCAGCAGTGCCGCGTAGCTTGCATGCGCGTGAGAGATTTCCGCGTGGTGCGTCTCCTCGCCGAAATGAAAATGCGGCGCGATGGTGTGCTCGAAAAAGTGCACGAGGAAATACCCGCCGAGGACGAAAACGAACACGATGCTGGTATTGCCGAAGAAAAACGAGTTGGAGTCCTCGCGGAGACGCACGGACTCGGGGATCATTTCGAGCATTGCGGTCGCCAGCATGAAGCCGGCGCCCAGTGCGATGAAATATTTCAGGAATTGCTGCGCCCGCCGGCTGCGGACGATCAGCAGGCCGCCGGCGACGTTCGCGCCCGCAGCGGTGAGGCCGAGGAGGAGGGCGAGCAGCAGCCGGGTTGTTTCGCGCGTCATGAGATGAGTGGCCAGTGGCTAGACCAAAGCTCCTCGGTCGAGCGTCTCGCGATTACTCGAGGAGTCTTTGTCCCAAAGTCCTTTACCGCAGAGACGCAGAGGGCGCAGAGAAAAACCCAGAGAAGGCCGCAGCGCCTTGCCGCGCCGTTCACGAGTCACTACTCACCAATCACCACTCACTACCCGCCGTGGCGG
The DNA here is from genome assembly GCA_035504455.1 of Vulcanimicrobiaceae bacterium. GTDB lineage: Bacteria > Acidobacteriota > Terriglobia > Acidiferrales > UBA7541 > Palsa-295. The sequence continues at coordinate 1,334 of DATJRU010000056.1, read as the reverse complement.
AAGAGGATTACGTCGCCGTCCTGGACGATGTACTCTTTGCCTTCGAGGCGCACCTGCGCTTTTTCGCGGGCCGCGGCGAAGCTGCCAGCCTTGAGCAACTCCTCCCAGTTGACGACGTCCGCCTTGATGAAATTTTTCTGGATGTCGCTGTGGATCGCGCCGGCGGCCTCCTGCGCGGTCATTCCGCGCTCGATGGTCCACGCGCGACACTCGGGCTCGCCGCAGGTGAGGAACGAAATCAGGCCGAGCAGGCGATAGGTGGCCTGGATCAGGCGGTCGCGGCCGGATTCGGCGAGGCCGTAGGCTTTCATCATCTCGGCGGCCTCGGCGTCGTCGAGCTCCGCGAGTTCGGCTTCGATTTTTCCGCAGAACGGCACGACCGCGGTGTGCGGCTTCGCGGAAAGTTTTTCGAGCTTGTACTTTTCCACCACGCGATCGATTTCCGGCGCCTCTTCGTCGCCGAGGTTGAGGACGTAGATCATCGGCTTCTGCGTGAGGAACATGAAGCCGGTGAGCATCTTGCGCTCGGCGGGCGTGAATTCCAGCTCGCGCAAGGGAGTCTCGCTCTCCAGCGCCTGGCGGCAGCGCGTGAGGACGTGCAGCTCGGCTTCGAGCAATGGGTCTTTCTTTTTCTTGATGTCTTTTTCGAGGCGCTCCATGCGCTTGGAAGCCTGCTCGAGGTCGTTGAGGATCAGCTCGAGATCGACGTTGACGATGTCGCGAATCGCGTCGAGCGAGCCGCCTTCGTGGGGCACCGCCGGATTTTCGAAGAGGCGCACGACGTGGGCGAGGGCGTCCGCCTCGCGCAGCGGGACGAGCGACGCGGAATTTTTCTCGCGGTCCTTTTGCAGGCCGCCGATATCGACGTATTCGATCGTGGCGTAGGTGATTTTTTTCGGCTTGAAGACTTCGGCAAGCTTCGCGACGCGCGCGTCGGGGACGCGGGCGATGCCGACGTGCGCCTGGTTGGGCGTGCTGCGCGATTCCACCTTCGCGCGCGTGAGGATGCGGAACAGACTTGTCTTTCCCACCAGCGGCAGGCCGATAATTCCTGTTTGCATAAGCCTTTGATACTAGCATGGGGAGAACCGGTGGCTAGTGGTTAGTGGCACCTGGCTAGAAAAAATCGGACCTGGCGCTACGTTTAAACCTTTCAACCCTTTTCTCTACGGGTGAGTTCGATAATCGCTCTGGGCGAAGAAAAATGGGGCGTGACTGGGGTCACTGACGGGGCGGGGGCGCGTTCACAGAATTGTAATGAACGCGAGGTAGGCTATGCCCTTCCCTGTTGAAGTGACCTTCATGCAAAACGGAAACCGAGAATTGCCGCAGCA
>DATJRU010000055.1:0-20229 GCA_035504455.1 Vulcanimicrobiaceae bacterium | reverse complement strand
AGGAACGTGCAGATGCGCTGATCGAGTTCGGGGCTGATGATGTGCTCGAACTTGCAGGCATGCGAATCGGCCTCGGAATCGGCGACCGAGAATGTGTCGGTGAGCAGGCGTTCGGCGAGCCGCCGGCGGCGAACGATATCGCGCGCGCGCGTCTGTCCCGTCGAAGTGAGCGCGACTTCGCTGTTGCGCATCTCGAGCAGGCCGAGCGCCTTGAGCCGCGCGATCAGCGCGGGCGTGTCCTTGACGCCGCTCTCGCGGATGCGCGTGAGTTCGGGCGTCACGCCTTCTTCGTCGAAAATCCACACCTGCTCGAGAAGGTGATCGAAGTCGGCTTCCTCGGCGGCGGAAATTTCGGTGATCTGCGCGAGGCGGCCGTGCGCGAGATCGATGCGCCGGTCGGCAAGCTGTCCGATCGACGCGGCGTGCGTCACCATGATGATCGTGTGGCCCTCGGCGTGAAGCTCGCGCAAAAGGCGCAGGACGATTTCCTCGTTGGCCTCGTCGAGATTGCCGGTCGGTTCGTCCGCGAGGATCAGCTTCGGATGATTGATCAGCGCGCGGGCCACGGCGACGCGCTGCTGCTCGCCGCCCGAAAGCTGCGAGGGCAAGTGCGTCACGCGGTCTGCGAGACCCACTCGGGTGAGCGCGGCGCGCGCCTCCGATTCGTCCGTCGTGCTGTGAAAATACTGCGCGAGCATCACGTTTTCAAGCGCGGTGAGATACGGCACCAGGTGGTATTGCTGGAAGACGAAGCCGATCTTCTCCGCGCGGAAACGCGTGAGCCCGGCTTCGTCGAGGCGCGCAACATCGGTTCCGTCGACCATCGCGCGGCCGGAAGTCGGCGTGTCGAGCCCGCCAAGAATGTTGATCAGCGTGGTTTTGCCGGAGCCGGAAGGCCCCATGATGGCGATCCACTCGCCGGGTTCGACGCTGAACGACACGCCATCGAGCGCGCGCACGTTGCCGAATTCCTTGCGCAGGTTCTCGATTTGGACGACGGGTTCCGGCACGCTTTATTCCCCTCGCAGGATCACGGCGGGTTTCACTTTGCCCAGCAGGCGCAGCGGCAAAGCGCCCGCCAGCGCCACGACGACCATCAGCGTAATCGTCAGCGGGAAAATTTCCCAGCGGGGCGCGATCGACGTCTCGAAAACGCGCTCGCCCATCCATTGCGCGAGCGCGATCCCGGCGATGCTTCCCACGAGTCCGCCGGCCGCGCCGAGCACGCCGACTTCAGCGAGAAACAAACTCACGATCCGTGCAATCGAGCCGCCCAGCGCCTTCATCAGCCCCACATCCTCGCGCCGCTCCATTGCCAGCGCCGCCATTGTCGCCAGAACGCACAAGGCCGTGAGCACCAGAATCAACGCCACCATCGAAGCGATCAGCAAGCGCGTGCGATGCAGCAGATTGCCCTCCGCATCGGTGACCGCCCGAATTGGCTGCACGCTGGCGCCGGGTAGGGCCCCTGCCAGACGCACGGCGTATGCGGAGATGCTCTTTGAAGTGCCGGTGACGCTGAGCTGCCACAATCCGATGCTCCCGGGCGTACCCGCAAGCGCCTGCGCGACAGGCAGGTTCACGAAGACCTGACTGTCTTCCGCGGCGCCGGAATCGATGACGCCCGCCACGCGAAGCTGCGCGGTGCGCCCGAGATAATCGAGCGCAAGTGACGAGCCGGGCACGAGGCCAAATTGCCGTGCTACGCTGCGGCCCACGAGGCACAGCGATTGATCATCGCGGGACGCAGTCCATGCCCCATCGAGCTTCCACGTAGGATTCAGCCGCGAGATTTGGTCGAGCCACGTGCCCGCGACGACAACCGGTGTCCCCTGTGCGCGCGCCACGACGAAAAGAAACGGCGCCGACCCCGCCACGTCCGGAGTGCGATTCGCATCGAGCGCAGATTCGATGGTGCTCTGGCTCAGCAGGACGGGAGCGGCCGCACTCGCGTCCGCATTCGATGACGCGCCTGCATTTGCCGCCGGCTGCCCGCCTGACTGCGGCGCGACGACGAGATTCGCGCCGAGCGTGCGGAATTCCTCGGCCAGTTTGCGCTGCATGTCGAATTGGACGTTGAGCAGCGCGGAAATCACGGCAGCGCCGCTGGTGATGGCGAGGACTGCGACGAGAATGCGCCCCTTGCCGCCGCGCAGCATTTTCCAGACGATGCGGCCGAACACTACTCGCCCCTCAGAATCGGCGCGGGATCGAAGTGCGCGGCCCGGCGCAAGGGAATCAGGCTCCCGACGAGCGCGACGATTGCGGCGAGCCCGAGCACGACGGGCAGCAGCACGAGCCGCGGCGGGGCAGGCGAGCCGAAGACGCTCGATCCGAGCACGCGCGCCAGCAACGCTCCGAGCACGAAGCCAATCGCGCCACCCGCTACCGCCAGCATCAGTTGCTCCGCCAGGAAAATCGAAGTGACCAGCGCATTCGTCGCGCCAATCGCTTTCATGATGCCGATCTCGCTGCGCCGCTCGATCACCGTCGCCGCGGAAGTTGCGCCAACCGCCAGCGCGGCCGCAATCAGCGCCGCCAGCGTGACGATCCAGAAAAGAGTGCTGATACGCGTGAGAATGCGCCCTTCGGAGTCAGCGACTTTGCGGATCGCGTGCACGTCGACGCCGGGGATCACCTGCTCGATCTGGTAGCTGATCGACGAAATGTAAGGCGAGCAGAACCAGCGATCATATTCTGTCGGCGTAAGCGATTTTGGATCGCGCGCCGCAAGCGCATCTGCCGGCTTCGTCAGCGCGCTGACGAAAAGCTGCCGGTATTGACCGGGATGCCCTGAATACGCCTGAGCGAAGGAAAGTGGGACCAGAATTGCGTCGTCTTCGGCGTCGCCGGTCGTTACGACCCCTGTCACCATGAGAGTCGCCGCATAGTTTGTTTCGAGGCTATGCGTTACCTGAATGGTCTTGCCGATTGCGAATGCGTCGGGATCTTTTGCAGCAAGCGCCGCGCCGACGACCGCCTCATTCGCCCCGTCGCTGAACCAACGCCCCCGAATCTGCCAGGATGGATGCGTCTTGCTCAGTCCTGTAACGAACTTCGTGCCGTCCGGCACTGGGACCGCGTGCTCGTACCACGTCCCAATTAGAGTCGTGCTCAAAGGTCTTGCGGTGACCAGCGTGGGCACATCCAGAAACGGCGTGAAGCCGAGAATATTGTGCCGCCAGAAAATCGTCTTGAGCTTGCCGAGGTCGGCTTCGTTGAGGTACGCGCCTTCGTCGACCGGGCGGTAATCGACGCCGCCGATTTCGAGCGGCAGCGTATCCGATTGCGGCGTCACCAGCAGATTCGCGCCTAGGCTGCGAAACTCGCGCGCCATGCGGTCGCCGACCTCCAGCGCGACCGTCAGCGTCGCCGTGGCGACGGCCATGCCGAGCACGAGCGCCGCCGCCGTCAATACCTTACGGCGCGGGTTGCGCACGAACGATTCGCCTACAAGCCTCGCGAACATTTCAGGATTTGTGCACCCTCGATGCGGACGCGGTAAGCGCCGAAAGTTCCACGATCACCTGGCCGTTTTCGACTTCCGATTTCACCGGGATCGGATTGCAGCCGCCCTTTTCGCCGATCGAAGGAATATAGATCGTCGCGCCGCAATTCCGGCAGATCACGTTTTGTCCTTCCTGCTTGTAGCCCGCCCAGCCGCAAATCTCGCAGGCGTCCAGCGCGACGGCGTAGTTTCCGTTCGTCTGGTGGATCACCATAAAGCGAATCTCGGTGTTATTCACATCGGCGTCGTAGAAATGGACGCTCTGATCGGTCAGGTCGGTGAGCGAAATACGAACCTCGCCGTTGTCGGCGGTCAGTTCCTTGGCCGGCGACGGCTGATTCATCGCATGGGCGTAGGCAAACTCCGCCGCGAGCGAGACGATCACCAGGACGCACAGAATTGCCGCCGCAAAGCTCCAGCGCCGCTGCCGCCGGAATTCCCACTCGCGCATGCGGCGCTCGGCGGGATTCATCGCGGGATCGTCGGCCGGCTTACGCGCGGTGAAGTATTCGCGGACCACCAGCAGCACGGCCACGCCGAGAATCACGGCGAAGAAGAAAACCTCGTTGCGCACGATCGGGCCCACGGTCGCCATTTCCGTCTTGCTCGAGGCGATCCATTCGGCCTCGCTCAGTTCGTGGACGCCTGTGAGCGCCAGTTGAAACGCGACCACCATCAGGATGATGCTCGTGGCCGCAAAGAAACGGTGCAGGGGAATGCGCAGAGTCCCCTCGAAAAAGAAGACGCCCACCGCTACGGCGATCGCGATGCCGATGCCCGTGCCGATCCACGTCTGCACGCCGGCGCTCGAAAGCTCCACGGCGCGAAGGATCAGGACGAGTTCCGCCCCCTCGCGCACCACCATGAAAAACACGAACGTGCCGATCGCCCAGCCCGCGGCGGCCGACGATCGCTGCGCGTACGTTTCGATGCGCTGCTCGATTTCCTTGCGGAGGCTGCGCGCGATTTTGTTCATCCAGGCGATCATGGTGACAACGAGTGCCGCCGCCACCAGCATCAAAACGCCTTCGAATCCGTCTTCGCTGATCGCCCACCGCTGGAGCAGAATGGCGGCGGCGATGCTCATGGCGCAGGCCACGCCCACGCCCGCCCAGACGTAGGGGCGCAGGGCGCGTCGCCCGGTGCGGTTTAGATACACGAGGACGATGCCGACAATCAGGGCGGCTTCGACGCCTTCGCGGAGTGCTACCAAGAGAGCAGAAATCATGAGATACGCCAGTTGTAAACCAGTTGCAACTAGCCAAACCAGTGTAGCGCCCGCAAACCCTAAAAACAAGAAAATTCAGTACCTCAATGCCGGAGAGGAGTACCCAAACCCCGGCCATTTTGCCGTTTTTTCGGCGCCAAGTCATCTGGCGCGGGCCGACATTGCCTGTAGAATGTGCATCAGAAACAGACGGGGCCGAGGGGATCTCGCTTGAGGGAGTGGATGGCTAAAGGGCACCGACGACGGTTTCGCGTCCGGGCCGCAGCGCTTGCTGCGTCTCTTGCTGTCGTAGTTTTCTTCGGGCGCCCGTGGGTGCCAAATCCGCTGGCGCAGGCCTCGCAACAATCGAGTCCCGAGGCATCGACGCCGCCCGACCTCGACGTTTCCCATCTGTCTCAAGCGGCCGAGGAACATCGGAAATCGCCCGCCGAAATAAAAGCCGACAACAAGAAGGCCAAGGAAGCATACGAAGAAGGCGTCCGCGACGAGAAGGCCGAAGATTGGGATGCCGCCTATACCGCCTATTCGGACGCGGTGAACTACGCGCCGCACAATCGCGATTACTTCATTCACCGCGAGCTGGCGAAGAGCCGTCTCGTCCAGGAGCGGGCGGATCAGGCCGAGCGCGACGCAGTTTCCGGAAAGCTCGATAAGGCGCGCACGGAATTGCTCTCCGCGACCTACCTCGATCCAACGAATGCCACGCTCCGGGAGCGCCTCGCCGAAATTATCGCGGCCGAGCCTCGTGAGGCTCGCACGATCGCCGAGCCTGAACTGAAAGGGCCGGTGCAACTCGATTATCAGAAGGGGACGCACAGCTTCGACTATCGCGGCGACACTCAGGGCGCCTACCAGGCGGTGGCCAAGCAATTCGGCGTGGAAGTCGCCTTCGATGGCGACTTGGTCTCGCGCCCGGTGCGTTTCCAGGTGAGCGACGTGGACTTTCCGACCGCCGTCCGGCTGCTTGGCAGCGCCACGACCACATTCTGGCGGCCGCTCGCGAAGCGCCTGTTTTTCGTCGCGCAGGATACGCCGCAGAAGCGCAAAGACTACGATGTGTCTCTCGTGCGCACCATCCTCCTGCCCGCCTCCGAGACACCGGATGAGATGACCGCGGTTCTGCGGCTGGTCCGCGAGATGGCGGGGATTCCGCGTTCCGATCTGGACGCGAGCAGCCGCACGCTCACGCTGCGCGGATCGCCGCAGGCGATGGCCGTCGCCGCCGACCTGATCGACAATCTCGAAAAGCCCACCGGCGAGTTAGTGCTGGAAATCGAGGTCCTCGAAGTCGACAAGAACTACGCGCGCCAGCTCGGCATCACGCCGCCCGAGACGGCTCAGACGTTCAGCGTAAGCAGCGCGGAAATTCAGGAAGCCGAACAATCAGAAGAGGGCCTGCTCGACGTGCTCCAGCAAGTGTTCGGGTCGACGTCGATCCCGCCGCTCATCGCATTCGGCGGCGGCCTCACGACGGAACTCGCAACGCTTCCCGGAGCGAGCGCGAATTTTTCGTCGATGCTCTCGCTGGTGCAGAGCGGCCGCCGCATTCTGCTGCGTGCGGAGGACGGGCAGCCGGCGACGTTCTTCGTCGGGCAGCGCATTCCCGTTTCGCTTTCGAGTTACTCGGCGAGCTTCGTTTCCGGGCAGGGAGTCAGCACCGGCCTCGGCGGCAGTTCCGTTCCGAATCCGATCGTGAACTATCCGACGGGGAACGCGCCGTCGTTCATCACCACGGTTAGCCTTCGCGACAACGGCGTGAACGATCTGATCGTCGCGAATTCCGCCGACAACACGGTGTCGGTGCTGCTTGGTAACGGCGATGGCACATTTAACACGCAGGTGACCTATCCGACGGGCACCGATCCCGTCTCGATCGCGACCGGCCAGTTCAACAACGGAACCACCGCCACGAACAACGACGATTTCCCTGACATTGCCGTGGCGAACAAAGCCGCGAATACCGTTTCGATTCTGCTGGGCAATCCTAGCGGCGACGGCACGTTTCAACCGAAGGTCGACATCCCCACGGGAAACCAGCCAGTCTCGGTAGTCTCCGCGAACTTCCACGACCTTACGGGCGTCTCGGGAGCCGTCGACCTCGCGGTAGCGAATCAGGCGGACAGTACGATTTCGATTTATCAGGGCAACGGCAACGGGACGTTCCAGACGCCGACTTTGATCAAGCTGCCTGCCGGATTCGAGCCCTCGTCCCTCGCTGCGGCCGATCTGAATGGCGACGGCCACATCGACCTCGTGGTGGCGAACGAGGGCGCCAACTCCTTCTCGGTGCTTCTCGGCAATGGCGACGGCACGTTTCAGGCGCGCACGGACTATCCGACGGGCACAGCTCCCGTTTTCATTGCGCTCGGCGACTTCAACAATGAGGGCGCGCTCGACGTCGTCACGGCAAACAACACCGGAAACAGCGTCAGCGTTTACTACAACCAGATCAGCAGCCAGAACCTTCCAACCGGAACGTTCCTCGCGGGAAACACGCGAGATTTTCCGGCGGGGAACGGTCCAACGTCGATTGCAGTCGCCGACTACAATCTCGACGGTCTCGCGGACATCTTGGTCTCCGATGAAACCGACAACGCAGTTTCGGTGATCTTAAACGAGGGCAACACCGCCTTTGCCACCCCTGTCGAACTGCCGGTCGGGACTGCACCCGTTTCCGTGACGACAGCCGATTTCAACGCGGACGGCCGGCCAGACGCCGCCACGGCCAACAACGGCTCCGCGAACGCCACGGTGATCCTCAACACCGCGAGCCTCTTCGGCAGCAACACGGGCCTGAATGGAGTCCCGTACCCGGGCATCGAATATCTGGACGTCGGCCTCAAGGTGAAAGCCACGCCGCGCATTCATCCGAACGACGTCACGCTCAACCTCGCCCTCGATATCAGCAGCCTTACCGGCTCGGCCCTGAATTCGATTCCGGTCGTCAGCAATACGACCGTCGAGCAGACAATCCGGCTCAGGCAGAATGAGACGGCGCTGCTGGCCGGCTTTCTCGAATCCGACCTGACGAACGCGATCGCCGGAACGCCCGGCGCCGCCGAGCTTCCCGTCGCTGGCTACCTCGCCGGTGACCATACGGCGCAAGAAGAGGATAGCGAGCTCGTGATTCTCGTAACGCCGCGGTTGGTGCAGCTTGCCCCTCACAAAGACCGCGTGATCTACGCGGGTCGAGGATCGGAGGCAGGCGAGGCGGGAGGCGGCGGGGTCGCGGAGCCCGTGGGGCTGGGCGGGATGCCGCCCGCACCCGAAGAGGGCGCTCAGGGAGGGGAAGTGCGGCGTCGCCCGCCGGCTGAGCCCGCCGGAGAGCAGACGACCCCATCGATCGAGCCGACTCCCCAGATGCCTCAGGCGCCGCCTGAAGGAGGACAGCAGCAACCGCCGCCGCAGCAAGAGCCACCTCCGGAACAACCGCCGCAATAGGACGCGAACGGAATGCGCGCGGGATTCGATGGCGCGTAAGAATGTCCCTTTCTTCTAGGGGCTTTCGTACCATCCCGCGCACGTAGCTTCATTCTCTTGCCGTGTATGCTCGCCGCTCATACTCTCCGCGGCTGGAGGCATCCCACATGAAGCGCCTCATCGTTGCGGTCACCGCGGCCGTTGTGCTTTTCGCCGGCACGAGCGCGGCTCAGCACACCAAGGGGCGGTCCCACAGCTCTCATTCTCATCACTCGCGATCGGCGTCGGCAACGTCTGCGCATAGCGGCCATCACCGCGGCGGTTCGCACGGCGGCCGGCGCTCGCACAGTTCCCGCGGCGGCAACTAGAGCGGCGCGGCATCGCGCGATCAGGTTGTGGCTTCGAGGACCACGAGGGGTTGGTAGGTGCGCGGTACCACGGGCTCGGCGATGGCGATCAGCTGACCCTGCTGATTGAAGACGCGCAGACGAGAAGGCTTCCAGTCGCCCGAGTCCAGCTGCGACGGCGCGCCTTGCGCGGCCGTCGTTTGCCCGGGCTGAATCAGCGCCAGCGGCAGATTGAATTTCGCGCCGTGCCGCACGCGCTTTTCGATGATGGGCAGCACGGTGGCCCGCGGCAAATCGGGCAGCAGGCTCTCGAGCCGTATCACGCGCGACGCGATCTTCCCGGCTTTCGCGTCCGCGGCGAGATCTTCCAGCGACACGGCATGGTCAGTGGTGAATTCACCCACCGCCGTGCGTGAGATTTCCGCCAGGTGCGCCCCGGCGCCGTGAAGCTGTCCCATGTCGTGCGCGAGCGACCGGATATATGTCCCCGACCCGCATTCCACCACGAACCGCGCGACCGACCCCTCGATCCCGATAAGCCGAAATTCGAAGACTTCCACCTCAACCGGCTCGAGATTCACCGGTTTGTGCTTGCGGGCGAGTTCATGCGCGGGGCGGCCATGGATTTTTTTGGCCGAAAACGCCGGCGGCCGCTGCCGAATTTTCCCCACGAATTGCGCTGCCAGCGCCTGAAGTTTCTCGGCATCGAGCGCCGGTGCGGAGTCCTCGCCAAGCGGCTCGCCATCCGCGTCGTACGTATCCGTCGCGAATCCGAAACGTACCGCGCAGGTATAACGCTTGCGCCGCCCGGCGTAGAACCGCGCGAGGCGTGTGGCGCGGCCAAGCGCGAGCACCAGGACGCCGGTCGCCAGCGGATCGAGCGTGCCGAAGTGCCCGATCTGCCGGAAGCCGATCAGGCGCCGCACCGTCTCGACGACGTCGTGCGAAGTCTTTCCGCTCGGCTTGTCGATCACGAGGATTCCGTCGAGTTGCGGCTGCGTTGTGCGGGGCATGGAGAGAGTCGTCCTCAGAGAGCGGGCAGCGAGAGCAAGGGCCGAACCGCGGGAGACGCCACCTAGGGTTTCTCCGGATGCTGCGTCTTGCGCAGGAGGTCGTCGATGTGGCTGCCGTATTCCTCGGATTGATCGGACACGAAAAGAATTTCGGGCGCGCGCCGCAGCCGCAGGCGCTCGACGAGTTCGTGGCGCACGAACCCGGCGGCCGCCTTCAACCCGGCGAACACTTCGGCGCGCTCTGCGTCGTCGCCCTCCACCTGCACGAAGACGCGCACGGTGCGCAGGTCCGGCGTCACGCGCACTTCCGTCACCGTCAACGGCACGGCCAGGCGCGGGTCCTTCAGCTCCCCGGCCAGCATCAGGCTGACTTCGTGGTGGATCTCCTCAGCGATTCTCTCGCTGCGATGTCCTGCAACCGTCATTCGCTTCCCTCGAAATAATCGATTTCCTGCGACACCAGGTCGCGCCCCAGAATCCGCTCCGATTCGGCGGCCACCGCCTCGAGCGACTCCTCCAGATGCTTGGAATCGCCTGAAATGCTCACCACGCCCACGCGCGAGCGCTGCCAGAGCTCCTGATGCTCGAGCTCGGCGATCGCCACGTTGTAGTGCGCGCGCAGCCGGTCCTTCAGGCTGCGAAGCACCTGGCGCTTGTCCTTCAGCGACCGTGCGTCGGGGATGTGAATTTCCAGGGTGAGGAGGCCGATCGGCATAACACCCCGCAAGTTCCAGGTACAGAGGACACCGCGAATCAACTCGACGCGACCGGGGACTAGTTGCGGCGGGCTTCGGCGCCTTCGCGGGCGCCGCGCTCCGCGGCTCCCACTGTTTCCATCGGCTGCGACTTTTCCATCTTGAAGCATTCGAGAATGTCGCCGACCTTCACATCGTTGAAATTCGAGATGCCGATGCCGCACTCGAACCCGGAGCGCACTTCGTTGACGTCGTCCTTGAAGCGGCGCAGCGAAATCACGCGGCCCGTGTAGGTCACCACGCCGTCGCGAATCACGCGAATGTCCGCGTCGCGCTTGACGATTCCATCCTGCACCGAGCAGCCGGCGATCACGCCCGCGCCCTTCACGCGGAACGTGTCGCGCACTTCCGCGCGCCCGAGATACGTTTCCTTGATCACCGGAGCGAGCAAGCCCGCGAGCGCCTTGCGCACTTCGTCCAGCAGTTCGTAGATGATCGTGTACATCCGGATGTCGACTTCTTCGCGTTGCGCCAGATCGGCGGCCTTGCGCTCCGGACGCACGTTGAATCCGATGATGATCGCGTTCGACGCCGACGCCAGGATCACGTCGCTTTCGTTGATCGCGCCGACGCCGGACTGGATCACCTTCAGCGTCACCTGGTCGTTCGAAAGCTTCGGCAGCATTTCGGCGAGCACTTCGGCGGACCCCTGTACGTCCGCCTTCACCACCACCGGCAGTTCCTTCATTTCGCCCGCGCGCAGCTGCTCGTGCAGCTGGTCGAGCGTGAGCCGGCCGGAAGCGGTCTTCGCCAGCGACGCCTCGCGCAGCTTCGATTGCCGGTATTCGACGATGTGGCGCGCCTTCGCTTCGTCCGCCACCTGGAATTGATCGCCCGCTTCGGGCACGCCTTGCAGCCCGAGCACTTCGACGGGCGTCGACGGGCCGGCCTGCTTGATCGGCTGGCTGCGATCGTCGAACATCGCGCGCACTTTGCCGTACACCGCGCCGACGATGAACACGTCGCCGACGTGCAGCGTCCCGTTCTGGACGAGCACGGTAGCCACGGGCCCGCGGCCGCGGTCGACGCGCGATTCGATCACGGTGCCGCTCGCGGGCGCGTCGGGATCGGCCTTGAGTTCGCGCAGATCGCCAACGAGCAGAATCATCTCGAGCAAGCGCGGCAGGTTCTGCTTCGTCCTCGCCGAGACTTCCACCATCACCGTCTCGCCGCCCCATTCCTCGGGCATCAGGCTGCGGTCGGCGAGCTGGCGCTTCACGCGCTCGGGCTGCGCCTCGGGCTTGTCGATTTTGTTGATGGCGACGATGATCGGCACCTTCGCCGCGCGAGCGTGCGCAATCGCTTCTTCGGTCTGCGGCATCACGCCGTCGTCCGCGCTCACCACCAGCACCACGATGTCCGTTACTTTCGCTCCGCGCGCGCGCATCCGCGTGAAAGCTTCGTGGCCCGGCGTATCGACGAAAACGATGCGCCGGTCGCCCACGTGCGCTTCGTACGCTCCGATGTGCTGCGTGATCCCGCCCGCTTCGCCCGCCGCGACTTCGGTTTCGCGAATCGCGTCGAGCAGGCTCGTCTTGCCGTGATCGACGTGGCCCATCACCGTCACCACAGGCGCGCGCGGCTGCAGATTTCCGCTGCGCTCTTCCTTGATCTTCTCTTCCTGGACGACTTGCTCTTCGAACGTCACCACCTGCACGATGCCGTTGAACGATTCGGCGAGGTTCGTCGCCGTCGGCACGTCCAGAGCCTGGTTGATGCTGGCGAAGACGCCGCGGTCGAGCAGCGTCTTCAGGAGATCCTTGGCCCGGATATCGAGCTTTTCGGCGAGCTCGCGGACGGTGATTCCTTCCGTCACCGTAACTTCTCGAGGCTCGCGCTGCACCGGCGCGACCGGTTCCACGACCGTGCGGCCGGGACCCGCGCCCGCGCGCGTGCGTACCGGATGGAGCCGGCGTTCGCCTTCGGCAAAGCGCTTTTCGATCAGCGGGCGTCCGCGCGCGGCGGGCGGCTTGCGCGCATAGAGCGGCTTGCCCGGCTCCGCCTTGGGCACACCTCCCGCAGTTGCGCCAGGACGCTGGCTGCCAATCGGAGCCTGACCCGGCCGGCCACCAGGACCACCCGGGCGTTGCGGAAATCTTCCTGGAGGGCCGCCGCCTGGACGCGGGGGACCACCGGGACGTGGCGGACCGCCAGGACGCGGAGGGCCACCGGGACGAGGCGATCCGCCCGGAGCTGCCGCGGGACGCATGCCCTGCGGCGCGCCTGGGCGATTGCCCTGATAGCCTTGGCCCGGCTGCATCGGCGGGCGCGAAGTCGGAAATCGTTGGCCGCTCGGTGGCGGACCCGAAGGTCGCGGAGCGCCAGGAGCTGTCGTTCCGGCAGGAGCCGCGGGAGCTGCCGCTGCGGGACGTTGCGCGGCAGGAGCGCCGGGCTGCTGTCCTTGCGGCGAATGAGGCGCGGCACTCGGCGGAGCGCCCGGAGTCGAAGGACGCAGCGGAACACCGGGTCTTGGACCAGCAGGCGGCGGAACTGTGCCCGGCCTTGCACCAGCCGGAGGCGCGCCGGACGGGGCCGCAGGAGCGCCGGTTGGCGCACCCGCAGGACGCGGCGGCGGAACAGTGCCCGGCCGAGCGACGCCAGGAGCACTCGGAGCGGCTGCCGGAGGAGCAGCGGCAGTCGGAACGGCCGGTGGAACAGCAGGCCTCGGCGCCACAGCGGGCGGTGCGGCCGAAACGGACGCGGGAGCTGGAGCAGCTCCGGGCGCAGCAGGACGCGGCGGCGCGGCAGCAACTGGAGCCGGCGGCGCGGCGGGCCGTGCGGGAGCAGCGGGCCTTGTCTTCGCGGCGGTCTTGGCCGCTTCAGCGGCGGCTTCCGCATCCGCTAGACCTTTGAAGTGCTTGCGCGCGAGCTCCGCGTGCTCGACGTCGATCGAGCTTGAGTGCGTCTTTTTTTCCGTGACGCCGATCTCGGGCAGGTAGTCGATCAGCACCTTCGCTTTGATCTCGAGCTCCCGCGCGAGTTCGTTGATTCGAATTTGATTGGCGTCTGACATTCGGTTTTGCGCTACTGCAGCTCCTCTTTTTCCTCGTCAGCGGGACGCTTCTCTTCTTCCAGGCGTTCCGCTTGCGACTCGTCAGTCGCGATCGGCGTCTCGGAATTTTCCGTCACGCCTTCTTTCCGTTCATACGATTCGGCGAACTCGGCATTGGACTCGTCGCCCGCGTCGCCTTCCTCAGCGACTGCTTCGGCCGCCTCGGCATTCGATTCGGCCTGCGCTTCCGCCGGCAGCTCTTCCGTAGCAGCTTCGGCAGATGCTTCGCCGCCCTGCCCCTCGAGTGCCTCGAAATACGCGGCCACCGACTGGTGAATTTTCTCCACCATTTTCTCGCCGATGCCCGGAATTTCAACGAGTTGCTCGGGCGTCATGTCCGCGAGCTTCTCGATCGAAGTGATTCCCGCGGCTTCGAGCTTCTCGATCGTCTTCGGGCCGACGCCGGCGAGTTCGCTGAGCGCGGTGCCGGGAGCGGTGAGCGCCGCCATCTGCGCCTCGATCTCGCGCCGCTTTTCTTCCTCGCTCTTGATGTCGACGTTCCACCCGATCAGCTTGCTCGCGAGCCGGACGTTCTGCCCCTTCTTGCCGATGGCCAGCGAGAGCTGCGTGTCCTCGACGATCACTTCGAGCCGCTTCTCTTCGGGATCGATAATCTGTACGCGCGTCACCTTCGCGGGACTCAGCGCTTTCTGCGCGAACGCGACCGTTTCCTCGTTGTACGGAATGATATCGATTTTCTCTCCGCGCAACTCGCGAATGATCGACTGCACCCGCATGCCCTTCATGCCCACGCACGCGCCCACCGGATCGACGTCCTTGTCGCGGCTTTCCACTGCGATCTTCGTCCGCTCGCCGGCTTCCCGCGCCACGGCGCGAATCTGCACGGTGCCGTCGTAAATTTCCGGCACTTCCATCTCGAAGAGCCGTTGCACCAGGGCGGGATCGGCGCGCGAAACGATCACTTGCGGCCCTTTCGCCGCGCGCTCTACCGCTCGAATTGTGACGCGCAGCCGGTCACCGGCGTTGTACGCCTCGAGCCGCGATTGCTCTCGCTTCGGCAGGCGCGCTTCGGTCCGTCCCAGATCGACGATGATGTCCGGCCCTTCCAGCCGCTTGACGACCGCGTTCACCAGTTCTCCGACGCGCGTGTGAAACTCGTTGTAGATCGTGTCGCGCTCGGCCTCGCGCACCTTCTGCAAAATCACCTGCTTGGCCGTCTGCGCCGCGATTCTGCCGAGGACGTCGGTCGCCTTGGTGGCTACGATTTCGCCGCCGACCTCGATGCCGGGGCTCTGCTTGCGGGCATCCGTGAGCGAAATTTCGCGGGTCGGATCAGCCACTTCGTCGACCACGGTGCGCACCGCATACACGTCCACCTGGCCGGTTTCGGGATTGAACTTCGAACGGAGATCTTCTTCGGTGCGGTAGTATTTCCGCGCCGCCACCACCATCGCGTCCTCGATCGCCGCGACGATGATCTCCGGCTCGATGTGCTTTTCCCGGCTGATCTGCTCGATTGTCTGGAACAGCAGACTCGCCATCGCGTTTCTCCCCGCCCCCTCACCCTTTAGAGTTCCACGACCAAATTCGCTTTGCGAATGCCCGCGTAAGGCACCGCGATTTCGCGTTCCTTCACTTTCAACTTCACCACGCCGTCCGCGAAGCTCGCGAGGCGCCCTTCAAGGTAGCTCTGATTCTCCACCGGCTCGCTGAGCCAAATCCGCGCCAGCCGCCCGGCGAAACGCTCGTAGTCCGCAGGCTTGATCAGCTTCCGGTCCAGCCCCGGCGAACTGACCTCGAGCACGTAAGCCGGTCCCGGCACGAGATCCTCGACGTCGAGGATGACGCTCAGTTGCTCGCTGACGCGTTCGCAATCCTTGTGGCTGATTCCCAAGTTCTCCGGGTTGGACGGACCCGGCGGCCGGTCGATGTAGACCCGCAGCAACCGCTGCTTGCCTACTTTCCACTCCACGTCGAAGATTTCGAGGCCCAACGAGCGAGCCACCCGCTCCGCTGCCTCACGAATCTTGTCCAAGTCCATACTATTCTGCGGACGGCGTTTATCCCCACTGGGATGCGCCCGCCCCCGGCCGTCAAGGGCCGACCAACAAAAAAGTGGGCTCGCGCCCACTGGTTCGTTCGACAAACGCTCGACTGAGGGCTAGTATAGGGGCGTTATCGCGGAAACGCAAGCGCGGCCCGCAAGCGTCTCGATTTGAAGGAGTTTTAACGCCGATGACAAATCTTGACCCTGGCGCGAAGATGGAACTCGGTCAAATCGTGCAGACCTATCTGGCCGCCGCCGGCGCATTCGGCAAACCCGTGGCCCTCTCGGCCCTCGGTCTTTCCGCCAAAGAGATCGAAGACGCCTTCGGCACCCTCGACGAGGATTACCACATCAGCCGCTTCCTGCACTTCGCGTGCTCGGCCGGCGCGAACTATCAGATCAACGGCTTCCCGCAGACGCACATTTCGATCGACTCCGAAATCCAAACGATCCTCTAAGCCTGCTCACGATTTCTGCGCGACGGCGTCCAAGCGCCTGAGCGAAATTCTTCGCGCGCTCATTCGTATCACACTCTGGATCGACAACCCGACGGGAGATGCCCTCATGATCACGCGGATTCGCAACGCGACTGCTCTCGCAATCGCCCTCGCAATTCCTGCCGCCATCTCGGCGCAGCAAAAAGCGCCCCAGATGTTGCCATACACGACCGTCGATCACCCCGAGTTCGTTCCCGCCTTGCAGGCGAATTTTCTCTCGAATACCGACGTAGTCATCGGCGTCTCCGAAGGCGGCGTCACCAAGGCATACCCCGCCGCGGACCTCGCCCAGCACGGCGACGTGCAGGACCAGATGCCGGACGGTCCCATCGCGGTCACCTGGTGAGGCGTCTGCAACACGGCCCTCGTGATTAGGGCCGAAGCGAAGGGAATGCCGCTGCACTTCGATTACGACAGCATGGTCGGCTCGAACGAAGTATTCAAAGACCGCGAAACCGGCAGCCTCTGGCAGCAAACGCTCTCAACCGCCATCTCCGGCCCGCTTAAAGGAACGCGCCTCGAGGTCTATCCGTTCCTGCTGACTCGCTGGGGAGAATGGCGCAAACAGCATCCCGACACGTTGGTGCTCAAGCCGCTCCCCGGCTACGAAGAGCGCATGGCCGGCATGAATCAATTCATCAATCAGGGTTGGCAGCTCGCCGTTTCCAATAAGCCCGCACCGGCGGGCGCATTCGGCAAGGACAGCCGCCTCCCCGCGCGCGAGATCATCCTGGGTCTCCAAGTCGGCGACGACGCCAAGGCCTTTCCCTTGTCGCTGCTCCACGCCGAGCGCGTCATCAACGATACCGTCGGCAAAACCGCGGTCCTGATCGTGCATCAGCCGTCGTCTGACACAACCACGGCGTTCGACGCGAAACTCAGCGCCAGGATTCTCAAATTCCGCGCCGCCGATGCCGAAGCAGACCGCCTCGTCGATCTCGAGACGCGTTCCACCTGGAACGCGTACGGCCTTTGCCTTTCCGGTAAACTCAAGGGATCGCAACTGAAGCCGCTGATTCTTGAGCCGGAGTTTTGGTTTGCCTGGTCCGAATTCCGCCCCAAAACCGAAGTCTATGGTGTTCCGAAAAGCTAGCGGCCCCACTTGCCCCACCGAGGAAGGAGAACAGCTATGATGACTCGCCGTGAAATGAGCGCCACCGTGGGCGCTTCTCTCGTCGCGCTTCTTTCAGGTGTTGTCGCGTCGTCCCGCGCCGAAGCCGCGCAACCTCAAAACACGGCCGAAGACAAGCCGCTGAACAATCCGCACGCCATCCCGAACCTGATGCAGGAGTCGATCGGCGATATCGGCGATGCCGAAGCGAGCATGCTCATCCTCAACATTCCGCCCGCGCCCCCTGCCGGACAGCACCACCGCCGTTTCCCGATGCACAAACATTCCGGCCCGGTATTCGCCTACGTGCTCGAAGGCAGTGTCGAAAATCAGGTCGACCCGGACGAGCCCAAAACGTACAACACCGGCGATTACTGGTACGAGCCCGCGATGCACGTGCATCGCTCGCTGCGCAATTTGAGCGACACGCAGCCGGCCAGGATATTGGTCTTTGAGGTTCTTCCGAAAGATAAGCCGCCGGCCTACTCCGTGCAGTAGCCGCGGCCGGCCGCAGACCCGCGTCCCGATCGATTCCGGAATTCCGGGCGTTCTCTGACGCCGCATGGAACGAAACGCGAGCCTGCGGAGCCGCCAACTACAACTCGACGCTTAGCCTGCCGCGTGGGCCCGCTGCTTCGTTGCTTCCTGCGCTCTGCGGTTCATTTCATCCGGTGAGACGTCCTCGATGTGAGTCGCGATCGACCATGAGTGGCCGAAGGGATCGGTGAGTCTTCCGTAACGGTCGCCCCAGAACATGTCCGCTACCGGCTGTTGCGATTTCGCGCCCGCCGAAACCGCTTGCTTGAAGGTGGAGTCGACGTCGTTCACGTACAGGAAAATGCTCGCCGTCGTCGCGCCGAGCGACTGCGGCGAACGCAGCCCGCTGCTCGCTGATTCCTCGGCGAGCATCACGATCGAGTCGCCGATCTTGATTTCGGCGTGCGCGACGCTGCCTTGCGGCCCGTTCGTGCGCATCACTTCGTGTGCTCCGAAAGCGCGTTTGTAGAATTCGAGTGCCTGAGCGGCGTTGTGGACCGAGAGGTATGGGGTCACGGAGTGGTAGCCTTGCGGAATCGCATTTACGTGCTTAGCCATGGTTGTCTCCTTGCTGAGAGGTAGGGCCGGAGAACGAGACACGCTCCGGCAAGTTATGGTTTGCCTGAACCGCGGGGCTGGTACCGCAGCTTTTTCTTCTTACCGCAATGTGGGGTGAAAATCAAATTCGGGGTCCACGTCCACCGGCACGTCCGAGCACTTCGCCAGCGCCGCGGCCAGCTCCGGCGGCATCACCGCGTACTTCTTGAACCACGCCTCGGCGCGCGCGCGATCGCCCGTCGCCTCCTGCTCCAGAAGTTCCTTGTCGAGCGACTCGATCGCCGCCGGGAATTTCGCGAAGTCCACTTCGTAGCGGCCCGTCGAAGGATTGCGGCGAATCGCGCCCTGCTCGGTCAGGTAGCTGAGTTGCATCATCGAGCCCTGGCCGTGCGCCTCGGCGATGCCGAAGCGGATCGTGCGAAACGTTTCCGCCAGGTACGACGCGTAAATCCCGTTGAGCTTCTCTTTCGGAATCACGCCGTGATCCACCAGCCACTTTACGTCGTGCATGCTCGTCACGTCCGCCTTCGATTCCTCGAGCGAAGAATACTGCGGGCCGATGGCTGCGCCGACGCCGATTTTACCCGCAGCGGTATGCGCGAAGGCCGGGCCGAGCCCGTGCGAAATTTCGTGCAGGATCACGAAATCCATCAGCCCTTCGGTGCTCGCCATCTTCGCCTGGGCGGGGTCCATCAGTTCCTTCGCGAGCGGCAGGATGATGTAGTTCACGCGCGCATTCATGAAGTTCTGCCAGAACATTTTCTTCGAGCCTTTTTCTTCGTGGATGCGCGGATCGTTCGGCAGATTATCGGCCACCGCCTGGTAGCCGTGCAGCAGGTCGCCCGCGCGATACACGCCGTCGACCACTTCCATCGGCGATTGCTTACCGTGTTTCGAAGGCAGGTCGGCGGCCGGCAGCGCCAGCGATTCCTGCAGTTGCGGAACGTAGTTCTGGAAGACCTCGACCTTTTTGCTCGCGGCATCGTCGCGGATCATCACCGACGCGCCGTAGGACGTCTTCACGCCGAGCAGGCCGTCGAGATACACCTCATACGGAGCGAAAACGACGTCGAATTTCGGGTCCTTGAGATCGAGCCAGGCGATGTCGCTCTTGTAGTAGTCGTCCGTCAGCAGCGCGTCCGCGCGCAGACGCAGAAAATTCGCGAAAGCAGGGTCGTCGCTCAGCGCCGCCGCGTCGCGCAGGTCCTGCGCCATCGGTCTCAGGAATTCCGCGAACGCCACATGGTAGGGAACCGCCTCGAGTGAGTTGCCGTTGCGTCGCACCATCGTGTAAGGACTGTAGAGCGCCGTTTTCTGATCCGGATGGGCTGCGACGTAAGAATCGAATTCCTTCAGCGTCATGCCCCACGGGAAAAATCCGCGCCCCGGCGGCATTGGCGCCGTGCCGACGAAAGGCTTGTTGTCGTCGATCAGATCGAAGCGCCCGCCGTTGATCTTCAGATATTCGCGCAGCATCACGTCCTGCGGGTCGGTCTTGCCCGCGAGCGAGAGATACAGCTTCAGCCCGTCAGGATCGCTTTGCCGCCAATAAATGCAGTCGAGCAATCCCGACGCGTCCACGAGCTTCGCCACCATCTTCTTCTCGCGGTCCGTCAGCCCGGAGGAATCGAACGCCATATGCACTTTCTTGAATTTCGCGAGCCGCTGGGAAAGGTCGGGAGCAACGACGGGCGTCGAAAATTGCGACGAGGCCCGCGATCCGAGTAGCACGAAGAGAAGCGCAATCACAAACGCAATGAGGACAATGCGAAAGATGGCGACATCGGCGTTATTTTTCATGCCGCCATCTTAGTGCAGAATCGAGCCGAGCGCGAATTCCCGAAGGAGAAATGTAGGGGCGCTGCTTGCCGCGCCCCGGACCTTGGCAACGGACAGCGCTATCGCGAACTTACCGCCGCCAACCGATCGGCCAGCGCGCGCTGCTCCTTGCGAATCGGTTCCGGCAGCTTGTCGCCGAACTTCGCGAAAAATTCCTCGATCGACCGCTCTTCCTCGGTCCAGTCGGCCGGATTCACCGACAACAGTTCTTCCAGCGCGTCGCGCGAAATCGCCAGCCCGTCGAGCGTCAGCGAAGACGCTGTCGGCACGCAGCCGATCGGCGTATCCGTCGCGCCCGCGCGGCCCTCGATCCGGTCGAGCATCCATTTCAGCACGCGCACGTTCTCGCCATAGCC
>DATJRU010000054.1:0-43472 GCA_035504455.1 Vulcanimicrobiaceae bacterium | reverse complement strand
CGGCATTTTCGAAGGCGGAGGCGTCCGCCTGTCCCTCATTCGCGGCATTCGATTGCTTCGTGTACACTTTTGGAGCGGTGACTTGTGTTCGTTGATGAAGCGAAAATCCTGGTGAAGGGCGGCGACGGCGGCAATGGCTGCGTCGCGTTTCGCAGGGAGAAGTATGTCCCGCGGGGCGGGCCATCGGGCGGTGACGGCGGCAACGGCGGCGACATCGTGATCGAGGCGAATCCGAACGACAACACGCTGCTGCGTTATCGCTACAACCGCGAATTCCGGGCCGAGCGCGGACGGCACGGCGAAGGATCGGACTGCCACGGGCGCTCGGGCGAAGATACGGTGCTGAAGGTGCCGGTGGGGACGGTGGTTTACGACGCGGAGTCGGGCGAGCAGCTTTTCGATTTCACCGAACCGGGGCAACTTTATCGCGCGGCGCGCGGCGGGCGCGGCGGGCGCGGCAACGGGAATCCGGCGTTCGTGCGGCCATGGCACCAGGCGCCGCGAGAGCATGAGGATGGGCGTCCGGGGCAGGAACGGAATCTGCGGCTCGAGTTGAAGCTGCTGGCAGATGTCGGGCTGGTGGGATTTCCGAACGCGGGCAAGTCGACGTTCATTTCGCGGATCTCGGCGGCGCGGCCGAAAATTGCGGCGTATCCGTTCACGACGCTGGAGCCGCATCTGGGAGTCGTTTCGGCCGATCCGGACGCGGCGCTAGGCCAGGGGCGGACGTTCGTTGTGGCGGATCTGCCGGGGCTGATCGAAGGCGCGCACGAGGGCGTGGGGCTGGGCATCCGGTTCCTCAAGCACGTGGAGCGGACGCGGCTGATCGCGCATTTGGTCGATACGAGCGACGCGAACGACCGCGATCCCGTGCGGGATTTCGAGATCATCGAGCGGGAACTCGCGGCGTTCAGCCCGGGGCTTGCGGAAAAGCCGATGATCGTGGTGGCGACGAAGCTCGACGCGACGACGGACCGGACGCGGCTCGAGGAACTGCGGGCTTTCGCGGCGAAGCGCGGGCTCGAGTTCCACGCCATCTCCTCGGCGACGGGCGAGGGCGTGGTCGAACTGGTCCGGGCTTTTGCGAATGCGCTCGACCGGATTCCGAAGCCTGCTGCCGAGGCCGATGCGTTGAAGGAAGGCGAGCCGATCGAGGCGACGGCGGTCGAACTGCCGCACGTGAGCGATGCGACCGCCACAGCGCCGCACACGGAGAAACATTGATCGCGCAGGCGGCGCATGAATCTTCGGGCGGGCATCACCGCTCGGTGGCGCTTTTCGGTGGGACGTTCGATCCGGTGCACGCCGGGCACATCGCGGTGGCGCAGGCAGCGCAGAGGCGGTTTCAGCTGGACGCAATTCACTTCATCCCGTCGTCGCACCCGCCGCACAAGCCGCAGAGGGAATTGACGCCGTTCGCGCACCGCTACGCCATGGTGGCCCTCGCATGCGGCGGACATCAGGGGTTCATCCCGTCGCTGGCGGAGGCGCCGATCGGCGGGCCTCACGTCTTCTACACGATTGAGACGGTGCGGAAATTCCGGCGCGAGCATCCGGACGCGCATTTGTACTTCATCGTCGGAGCGGACCAGTTTCTCGAAATTCCGACGTGGAAGAGTTACGACACGCTGCTCGATCTTTGCGACTTCATCATCGCGAGCCGTCCGGGATTCCGGCTGGACGCGCTGCGGCTGGTGATCCCGCCGGAAAAGCTGGGGCGGACCGCGGCCCAGAATCCGCAAAAGATCGTGCTGCGGAAATCGACGGTTTATCTGCTGACCACGGTGGCGAGCCACGTCTCTTCGACGGAAGTACGCGTGCGGCGCGAGCGCGGGCAGAGCATCCACGGGCTTGTTCCGGCGCGCGTGGAGGAATACATTCTCGGACAGGCCCTGTACCAGTGAACTTGGAAACTTTGCGCCCTGAAATTCGGTGGGCCGTGGAAGCGGCTCAGGACAAGCAGGCCGTGGACGTCACGGTGCTGAAACTCGCGGGAACGGTCGCGTTCGCGGAATATTTCCTGGTGTGTTCGGGCAGCAGCCAGCCGCAGATCAAGGCCATCGGCGAAGCGATCGAAGAGCGACTCGACCGCGGCGGCAAACACCTGGCGCACCGCGAGGGAAAATCCGGCGCGGAGTGGGTGCTGCTCGACTACGGCGACTTCATCGTGCATATCTTCAGCGAGCGCGCGCGGCAGTATTACGACCTCGAGCGGCTCTGGCGCAACGCCGAGCGGTTCGACGTTCCCGCGCCCGGCAGGCCTCCTGGAACTCACGCGGAACCCGAAGGCGACGCGGCCCAGCGATGAACGGCGCCGAGATCGTCTGGGCGGCGGCCGATGCGGCATCGCAGCGCGTCCTCGAAATTGCGAGCAAGCTCGCCGAAACGTCCACCACGCTGCTGATCACCGGCGAAAGTGGCACCGGCAAGGACCAGCTCGCGCGGTGGATTCACGAGCACGGCCCTCGCCGCTACGCCCCATTCCTGAAAATCGATTGCGCGAGCCTGCCGGCGGAGTTAGTGGAGTCCGAACTCTTCGGGCACGAGCGCGGGGCGTTCACGGGAGCGGTAGCGCGCAAGCCGGGGCGGCTCGAGATGGCGCTGGGAGGTTCGGTGATTCTGGACGAAGTGGCGGCGCTTTCTCCCGTGATGCAGGCGAAGCTCCTGCGAGTGCTGGAGGACCGCAGCTTCGAACGCCTCGGCGGCACGGAAACGCTGCGCATGGAAGCGCGCGTGATGGCGCTGACGAATACGAAGCTGGATGAGGCTGTTGCTACGGGCCGGTTTCGCGAGGATCTGTTTTTCCGGCTGAATGTGCTGACGGTTTCGGTGCCGCCGCTGCGCGAGCGCCGCGGAGATATTGCGCCGCTGGCCGCACATTTTCTGGCGCGGCTCGGGCCGGTCCACGGGCATACCGATGCTTCGCTCGACCCGGCGGCGCTGGCGCTGCTCGAGTCCTACGCCTGGCCGGGTAACGTCCGCGAACTGAAGAACGCCATCGAACATGCGGTCGTGTTTGCGAAGGAGCCCGTCCTGCGCGCCGAAGATTTTCCGGAAATTCTCCGCGCTGCCGGGAATTCGCACGGCGCCGCGGCTTCGTTGCGCTCGCTCGAAGACCTGGAGCGCGAGGCGATCCGCGCGACGCTCGAGGCGACGCGTTACAAAATCGGGCAGGCGGCGGATTCGCTCGGCATCAGCCGCAAGACGCTGCTCGAGAAGCGCAAGAAGTATGGCCTGATTTGATCCAGAGCCTTGCTCGAAATGAAGAGCGATTCCTGCCCGACCGGCAGGCCGGCTTCGGTCGCAAGAAGCGGGTCCTCAGAATGACGAACGGGCGGACGGTGCAATCTGAAAATACGGCTGCTCATGCTGGGGAAGACGCGGCGCGAGGAAGTTCGGGCGCTCCTTGACGATTACGTCCACCGGATCGAGCGCTACTCCGAAATCGAAGTCGTTGAATTACGCGATGGTTCGCCGGTCGCGCTGCGAAAGCTGAAAATTGAACCGGGCGCGACGGTGGTGCTGCTCGATGCCGCCGGGAAGCAGTTTACATCGCAGCAATTCGCACGCTGGCTCGGCGATTTGCGGGACCGGGGCGGGCGCGAAATTGTTTTTCTTTGCGGGGATGCCGAAGGTTTTCCATCCGAACTGCGGGACGGCGCCAAGCAGAAAATTTCGCTTTCGACGCTGACGATGCCGCACGAATTCGCCCGCGTCGTGCTCGCCGAACAGATTTACCGCGCGTTCGCAATCCTTGCGGGGCATCCTTATCCGAAATAGCCACGGAGACACCGAGGCACAGAGCCAAACAAATCGAAGCGTTTGCCTTTCATCAGCGCCGAGGAAAACAGTACATGCTGCGGGTGAGGCTAGCGCAGCGGTAGGCGCTTCGCGCGACGTTTTTTGTCGGGGCTGGAAGCCCCGACCCCCTAAGGCCGGCCCCCCCGGGAAATCGACGGCGCGGAGTTTTGGGCACCGACGCGGGAAGTCGGTTCTTGACGTTTGCAAAGGGCGCGGCGAGTATTGGAAATTGCCGCTCGGGGCGGGAAACGCACATGCCGGAAGGCCAGGGACTGCTGATCGTTTACACGGGGCCGGGCAAGGGCAAGACGACTTGCGCGCTCGGCACGGCGTTTCGCGCCGTGGGCCAGGGGCTGCGGGTGCTGATGGTGCAGTTCATCAAAGGCTCGTGGCATTACGGCGAACTCGACGCCGCAAAGATGCTCGGCGACGATAAATTCGAGATTCGGCCGATGGGGCGCGGTTTCGTGAAGGTGGGCGGAGCGGACACCGATCCCGAAGATGTTCGGCTCTGCGAGCAGGCCTGGGACTTCGGACGCGAGCAGATTTACAGCGAGAAATACGATCTCGTGGTGCTGGACGAGATCAACTACGTGATCAGCTACAAGATGCTCGACGCCGAGCGCGTGGTGGAATCGCTGGCGAAGCGTCCCGAGCGCGTGCACGTGATTTGCACGGGGCGCAACGCGCATCCGAAGCTGGTGGAGGCCGCCGACCTCGTGACGGAAATGCGCGAAGTGAAGCATCCGTACACGAAAGGGATCCTGGCGCAACGCGGAATCGATTATTAGGGGCGAGGCACGAGGGATGAGGGGCCGGAAGCCCCGTGCCGGCGGCATCGAGACACGGAAATGACCTGGTTTAAGCGCGAGAAAAAATCGATCGAGAATCCGACGCCCGCCGACGAGCGCCGCGTCCGCACCGAAGGACTGTGGACGAAGTGCAACGCGTGCCGCTCGATCATCTGGAAAAGGGACCTCGAAGCGAACTGGGAAGTGTGTCCCAAGTGCGATCACCATTTCCGGCTTGGCGCACGCCGGCGCCTCGAGCTCCTGCTCGACGACGAGCCCTGGAGCGAGCACGATCCCGATCTCGTTTCGAGCGATCCGCTGCATTTTTCAGACACGAAGGCGTATGCTTCGCGGTTGGCCGAAGCCCAGGAAAAACTCAAGATGGCCGACGCGATTCTCACTGCCGAGGGCCGGCTCAGCGGGCGGCCGGTGATTTGCTGTTCGATGGAGTTCAGCTTTATCGGCGGGTCGATGGGCGCGGTGGTGGGCGAAAAGGTGGCGCGTGCGATCGAGCGATCGAGCGCGACGAAGAAGCCGCTGGTGATCGTTTCGAGTTCGGCCGGCGCGCGCATGATGGAAGGCGCGGTCAGCCTGATGCAGCTCGCGAAAGTTTCGGCGGCGCTCGCGCGGCTGGACGAAGCACGCGTGCCGTTCATCTCGGTGCTCACCGATCCGACCACCGGAGGCGTGACGGCGAGCTATGCGATGCTCGGCGACCTGAATATCGCGGAGCCCGGCGCGCTGATCGGCTTCGCCGGCCCGCGCGTGATCGAGCAAACGCTGCGGCAAAAGCTGCCCGAAGGATTTCAGACCACGGAATTCCTGCTCGACCACGGATTTCTTGACGCGGTCGTCTCGCGGAAGGAAATGAAGTCCTACATCGCGCAGGCGCTCGGCTTTTTCCTCGATCCGGCATGACCTACGAAGAATCCGTTCGCGCGCTGCTGGCGCTCGGGCGCGAGCTCGCGGCTCCGCAGCAGGCTCGCGTTCAAAAGTTCGGCCTCGAGAACATCACGATCCTCGTCGAAGCGCTCGGAAACCCGCACCGCGCCGTTCCTTGCGCGCACATTGCCGGTACCAACGGAAAAGGTTCGACGGCTTCGATGCTGGACTCGATCCTGCGCTCTGCCGGATTGCGCACGGGACTCTACACCTCGCCGCACCTCGAGCGGATCAACGAACGCATCCGCATCAATGGCGCCGACATTTCCGACGAGGATTTCGCGGCCGCGTGGACGCGCGTTCACGCGACGATCGAGGCGCTGCTGGCTTCCGGGAAGCTGGCGGCCCACCCGACGTATTTCGAGTGCGTGACCGCAATGGCGTTCGTGGAATTTGCCAAGAGCAAGGTGGACTTCGCGATTTACGAAGTCGGCCTGGGAGGCCGGCTCGATTCGACGAACATCGTCGAGCCGCGAGTGGCCGTGATCACCTCGATCGATTTCGACCACGAGGATTTTCTGGGGCACTCGATTGAAGAGATCGCTTCCGAGAAGGCTGGAATCGTCAAGCCGGGCGCGTGGGTGGCAAGCTCGACTGAAAGGCCCGAGGCGCGCGCCGTGATCGCCCGGCGCTGTGCGGAAGTCAAAGCGCGGCTGGTGGAAATCGACACGGCGTGGCGCACCGAAGAGCTCCGCGCATCGGGCGGATTCTATCGTGCGGTCGTTTCGCCGCTGCATTCGCGCAAGACGCTCACGATCGAGCCGCCGCTGCCCGGGCAATTTCAGATTCGAAATGCGCTGGCGGCTGCCACGGCCGCGCGTCTTTTGGGCGAGCGCGGATTCGCGATTGAAGACGAAGCGATCGAGAGCGGGATTCGCGCCGCTCGCTGGCCGGGGCGGCTCGAACGGCTGGCGGAGCGCCCGGCTGTCTACGTCGATGGCACGCACAATCCCTCCGGGGCGCGCGAGCTGCTGAAATTCTGGGAGGAAAATTTCAAGGGGCGCCGCATTGTGCTCGTGTACGGCGCCATGCGGGACAAGGCGGTCGACGAGATCGCCGGCCTGCTCTTTCCCGCGGTCGATTCCGTGATCCTCACGGAGCCGCGTCAGCCGCGCGCGATTTCGGCGCCGTTGCTCGGGGAAATGACGAGCCACCTCGCGAAGAAATCGATTGTGGTGCGCGATCCGGGCGAGGCGCTCGAACGCGCAATCGAAATGGCCGGACCGGACGATGCCGTTTTCGCCACGGGCTCTCTCTATCTTGTCGGGGACCTACTCACCTATTGGCACAAGCGCAAGGCTCGTTGAGTCGCTTGTGAAACTGCGCGCGGGTTACTTCTGAAAGACGTAGAGCAGCAGCTTCGACAGGAAAAGGTCCGAAACCAGGACGAGCACCGAAGAGATCACGACAGCAGTCGTGGTGGCGCGGCCGACGCCTTGCGTCCCTCCATGGACGCGCAACCCCTGGAAGCAACCGATCGTAGCGACGATGAAGCCGAAGACCAGCGGCTTGCTGAAGCCCTGGGCGAGGTCGCCGAATTCGAGCGTGTCGATGGCGCGCGTCCAGAACTGCACGGCGCCGAGGCGCAGCGTGAAATAGGCCGCAATGAATCCGCCGACGAGGCCCACGAAGTCGAAGATCGCGACGAGCAGAGGCATCACGAAAATGCTCGCGATTACGCGGGGCGTCATCAGCTTGCGAATGGGATCCGTGCCGAGCGCGCGCATGGCGTCGACTTGCTCGGTAACGACCATCGACCCGAGCTCGGAAGCCATTCCCGAGGCGTTGCGCCCGGCGACGAGCAGAGCCGTGATGGTGGGGCCGAGCTCGCGGACCAGAGCGAGAGACACGGCATCGCCGGTCAAGGCCGTCATGCCGAAGCGCTGAAACTGCGATGCTGTGTTGAGTACGAGGACGCCGCCGATGGAAAGCGACGCCGCCAGGATGATCGGCAGCGAGCCGACGCCAATCAGGTCCATTTGTTCGAGGGTGTCGAGCCAATAGGTCGGGGGCGTGAAGACATTGAAAACCGCGCGCAACGAAAGCAGCGAGTAGTCCTGGAGGGCCAGAATCTGTCGCTTGGCCACATCGCTGACAATCGAGAATATGGATGGAGCTTCGCTGGATTCAGGCATCGTGTGGAAGGGCGGATTGCTAGCCACCCAGCGCCTCAACGAGCGTAACTTCCGCGATAGGGCGCGTCAAGCGAACATCCTGAGGCGGATCGAGCCCAGTGGATGAAATGCGGCGATTAGAGGCCGGTCATCTCGCGGGCCCACTTCATGGCGCGCCAGTGGTGGTCGGCGATTTCCTCGTCGGAGAGGCGGAGCTGCCGGGCGAATTCGGAGACTCGCGGCCAATCGCCGGCCTCTTGCGCGAGGACGAGCTGGTAGACGACGGCCGCGGCGCCGGTCTGTTCGAGGAGCGCGGCCTTGCATTCGGCGTCGATGGAGACGCTCTTCATGATCTCGGCCATCGGCATTTCGAGAATCGCGTCCATCAGCGAGAGCAGGCCGAGAAGGAAGAAGTCCGAGTCGCGGCGCCCGAGCTCGCGTCCCAGGAGTTCGCAGAAGCGCGCCCGGACGAGGGCGGCGAGGATAAGCGCGCTGGTCTTACTCCGGCCGGCGGCGAGCGTGGCCACCAGATGCAGCCAGCGCCGCGTTTCGCGCTCGCCGAGTAGCGTGAGCGCATGCCGTATCGAGCGAATCTCGCCCGAGAATCCGAAGAGTGAGGAGTTCAGGTAGCGCAACAGCCGGTAGCAAATCGAGGGCTCGCTCTTCACGAGCTGCTCGATCTCGCGCAGGTTCAATTCCGGGCGTGAAGCGGCCTGGAGCATGCGCAGATGGTTCATCTGATTCGGCGAGAGGCGGGTGGTTGGCACCATCTCCGGCCGGCAGAAGAAGTAGCCCTGGAAATAGGAGAATCCGAGCTCCTTGGCGGCGCGAAATTCCTGCTGCGTCTCCACCTTTTCGGCCAGCATCATGGAACGCTTTCCATAGCGATCGACGATGCCTGCCAGCTCCCCGGGCGGGGTGAGGCGGAAATCGACCTTGATGATATCGGCCAAGCCGGTGAGGGCCACGCGCGCGTCGTTGTGCGTGAAATCGTCCAGAGCGATCAGGTATCCGGCCTCTTTGAGGTTGCGGCACGCGCTGACCACCGAATCATCCGGGGCGATGCTTTCGAGGATTTCGACGACAATCTGGCGTGGCGGGAGCAGCGTGATGTAGTCGCTCAGCAGGATGCCGCGCGTGAAATTGATGAAAGCCTGGCGGCCGTCGCAAAGCACGTCCAGCCCCATGAGCAGGAAGCTGTCGAGCACGCTGCGCGAGGCGTGGTCCGAATCTCGGCCGGCGAACTGGTTCTCGACGCCGTCACGAAAGAGGAGCTCGTAGCCGAAAACTTTTTCGTCGGCCTTGAGGATCGGCTGGCGGGCAACGAAATGACGCGAAGGCTGCGGGCGTTCCGGGTAGTCGCGAACCGGCGCGTCGGGAGACTGGACAAGCATCTGGAAGGTCATCGGCAGAAACTCCGGGAACTTGAGCGGAGGCAGCCTTTACCGGGGCCGGGTGCGTCCGGTAGAATCTTTCGTTTGTTCGAGTTCTCGACACGTCACTGAACCCATGCTGCGATTCGTAACGGCCGGAGAGTCTCACGGGCAGGCGCTCGTCGCCTGGATTTCCGGGCTGCCTGCGGGCGTCCCTGTGGACGCCGAATTCGTGAGCCGCGAGCTGCACCGCCGCCAGCTCGGATTCGGGCGCGGCGGACGCCAGCGGATCGAAAAGGACCAGGCGGATTTTCTCGCGGGCGTACGCCACGGCAAGACCATCGGCGCGCCGATCGCGCTGCGCATCGAGAACCGCGACTGGAAAAACTGGGAAAAAGCGCTGCCGGTCGAAGACAGCGAAGGCGCCGAGGACGCGCAGCGTCGGCTGACGGCGCCGCGCCCGGGACACGCCGACCTGCCCGGCTCCCAGAAGTTCAATTTTCACGACGCGCGCTATATCCTCGAACGGGCCTCGGCGCGCGAGACAGCGGCGCGCGTGGCGGCCGGCGCGCTGGCGAAGCTGCTGCTGCGCGAGTTCGGCGTCACGATCCTGAGCCACACGATCGCGGTGGGGCACGTGCGGCTGGAGCGGCCCGCGACGTGGGACGAAATCACGGCGATTTGCGAGAATCTGGAGTCGCCGCTGCGCTGTGTCGACCCCGATACCGAAGCGAAGATGAGAGCGGAAGTGGATCACGTCCTGCGAGCGGGAGATTCGGTGGGCGGAATTTTCGAGGTGGTGGTGCGCGGGATTCCGCCGGGCCTCGGCACGCACGTTCAATGGGACGAGAAGCTCGACGCGAAGATCGCCCAGGCGATCATGTCCATGCAGGCCGTGAAGGCGGTCGAAGTCGGAACGGGCGTGGCGAATGCGGGCAGCTACGGCTCGGAGGTGCAGGACGAGATCCGGTACGATACGTCGAGCAAGCGTTTCGACCGCTCGTCAAATCGCGCCGGCGGGCTCGAGGGCGGCATCACCAACGGCCAGGACATCGTCGTCCGCGGCTACCTGAAGCCGATTTCGACGCTGCGCCGCGCGCTCCTGACCGCGGACATGAATACGAAGGAAGCGGTCAAAGCCGCGTACGAGCGCTCGGACGTGTGCGTGGTGCCGGCGGGCGGCGTGGTGGGCGAGGCGATGGTCGCTCTGGCGCTGGCGGGTGCGTTCCTCGAAAAGTTCGGCGGAGATTCGCTGGAAGAGACGCGGCGGAATTTCGACGGCTATCAGCGTCAACTGGATAGTTTTTAGGCGGATTGCGATGATTCATCCGATCGTGAAATACGGCGACCCGGTGCTCGAGACTCCCACGAAGCCGGTGGAGAAGTTCGACGAAGAGCTGGAGAAGCTCGTCGCTGACATGTTCGAATCCATGTACGCGGCGCAAGGCGTGGGCCTGGCGGCGCCGCAGATCGGGATCAGCAAGCGGCTGGCCGTGATCGACGTGACCAACGGCAAGAATCTCGAGGGCCGCATCGTCTGCGCGAATCCGCAGATCATCCACGCCGAGGGCGAACAGCGCGAGGAAGAGGGATGCCTTTCCGTCCCGGGTTTTCGCGGGCACGTGGCGCGGCCGGCGTACGTCACGGTGCGCGCACAGGACGCCACCGGCAAGGAATTTGAAATGCGCGGCGAAGGGCTGCTGGCGCGCGCGTTTTGCCATGAGATCGATCACCTCGACGGGATTCTTTTCCTCAATCACCTCAGCCTCCTCAAGCGCGACATGATCAAGCGCAAAATCCGCAAAATGAAGAAAGCCGGCGAGTGGTAGGGTAGGGCGCCGTGGCTCTGCGAATCGTCTTTTGCGGCACGCCGTCGTTTGCCGTGCCGTCTCTCCGGCACTTGATCGCCCAGCCGGAATTCCGCATCGAGTTGGTGGTGACGCAGCCGGATCGTCCGCGCGGGCGCGGGCGCGAAATCGCGACGCCGCCGGTAAAGGATGCGGCGGTAGCGGCGGGCATTCCTGTTTTTCAGCCGGAAAAAATCAAAGCGGACGCGGCGTACGAGGAAATCAAGCGGCTCGCGCCGGACGTGGTGGTGATCATCGCGTACGGGCAAATCATCTCGCAGCGCCTGATCGACATTCCCCGGCTCGGCTGGATCAACCTGCACGCGTCCCTGCTGCCGAAATATCGCGGCGCCGCGCCGATCAATTGGGCGATCGTGAACGGCGAGTCGCGCACGGGCGTCACCAGCATGCGAATCGACGCCGGGCTCGACACCGGGCCGATGCTCCTGAAGCACGAAACAGAAATCGGCCGCGACGAGACGGCTCCAGAGTTGACCGCGCGGCTCGCGGAGGCTGGCGCGCCGCTGATCGCGGAGACGTTGCGAGGGCTCGCGAGCGGGACGATTGCGTCGACCCCGCAGGATAGCGCGCGCGCAACATTTGCGCCTCCGCTGAAGAAAGAGGACGGCCGCATTGATTGGTGGCTGAGTGCCCGCAAAATATACAACCGCATTCGCGGCTTGCAGCCCTGGCCGGGTGCGTTTACCACATTTCGTGGGAAGAGCTGCCAAATTTGGGGCAAGCCGCTCAAACCGGTCGCAGTGGGCGGTATGCCTGGCATCCTGTTGCCGACGAAGGAGGATGGCCTGCTCGTGATTTGCGGCGGCGAGAGCGTCTTGCGCGTCGAGCACGTCCAGCCGGAGGGACGCAAGCGCGTCAGCGCGCAGGAATTTCTGAATGGTGCGCGGCTCGCCCCGGGCGAAATCTTCGGCAGCTGAACCCGCGGCCTGCAGGGAAAACTTACCGATGGCGATCAGTCCCGCCAGAAAAATTGCGTACGACGTGCTGCGCCGTGTCGAGAGCGAGGACGCTTACGCGAGCGACTTGCTGCACGCGGAGCTTGGCGCGAGCGTGAAGCCTGCCGACGCGGGGCTCGCGACGGAACTGACGCTGGGCGTGCTGCGGCAGCGGACGCTGCTCGATTTTCTCCTGGAACGCCAGCTTAAGAAGCCGGTCGCACGGCTCGACCTGCCGGTGGCGATTGCTCTGAGGCTGGGCGCTTACCAACTGCGATTCCTCGAAAGGGTTCCGGCGCGGGCCGCCGTGAACGAGTCCGTCGAGCTGGTGAAGAAGGCGCGGAAAAGCTCGGCGTCGTCGCTGGTGAACGCCGTGCTGCGCCGCATTGCGGAGCAGGCGAAATCGCCGGCCGAGTCGTTCTTGCCGCGCGAGATGGCGCAGGCCGAAAGACTCGCCATTCTGTATTCGCATCCGGGATGGATGGTTGAGCGGTGGCTCGCGCGAATGGGCGAAGAGCGCACGAGTGCGCTGCTGCGGGCGAACAACGCTGCGCCGCGCTTGAGTTGCGCGCTGAGCGATCCGAGCGAACGCCCGCAGACATTCGCCGCGCTGGAGCAGGCGGGCTTGCGCCTTGAGCCGGGCGTTTTGCTTCGCGAAGCGTTTGCGGTGAGCGGAGGAAGCGTGTCGCGCGCGCCTGAGTTCGTCGCCGGCAAAATCTCGATTCAGGACGAAGCGTCGCAAGCGATTCCGCTGCTGCTCGGCGTGCGCCCCGGCGATCGAGCGCTCGATTTGTGCGCGGCGCCCGGCGGGAAGACGATGCCGCTGGCGCGCGCGGCGGGCAGCGCGGGCATTGTCGTCGCGTGCGACCTGCACGCGCATCGGCTGCGCGCGATGGAGGCGCAGTTCTTGCGGCGCGGGCTAGCGAATATTCGCGTGGTGCAAACCGATGCGAGCGTGCCGCTGCCGTTCGCCGCGCGATTCGACCGAGTCCTGCTGGACGCGCCGTGCTCGGGCACCGGCACACTGGCGCGGCATCCGGAGATTCGCTGGCGTCTGCGCCTGGAGCAACTGGCGGAGTTTCACGCGCTGCAAGCTCGCATGCTGCGCAACGCACTCGCGCAACTCGCTCCCGGCGGCACGCTCGTCTATTCGACCTGCTCGATCGAGCCCGAAGAAAACGAAGAGGTGATCGCGGAGGTTTCGCGCGATGCGGCTGCAAGCGTCGCCCGCGTCTCGCCCGATGAGATGCGGGAAGCGATCGCGCCGCATCTCGCGCCGGGCATCGACGCGAACACCTTGATCGACGGCGAAGGCCAGTTCCACACGCTTCCGGGGCAGCAACAGACGGACGGTTTCTTTGCCGCCGCGCTGCGGATTTGAGGCACCATGGAGCGGGCATGGACGAAACGAAAAATCCCTGGACCGTGCTGTCGCGCAAGAGCGCGTACGACAACCCATGGATTCGCGTGGATCATCACGAAGTGCTCAATCCGGCCGGAAAACCGGGCATCTACGGCGTTGTCCACTTCAAGACGCACGCCACCGCCGTCGTACCGATCGACGAGCAAGGCAACGTGATTCTCGTGGGGCAGTACCGATTCCCGCTCGGCGCGTATAGCTGGGAAGTGCCGGAGGGCGGGGCGCCTCTCGGCGCGTCGATTCTGGAATCGGCGCAGCGCGAGCTGCGCGAGGAATGCGGCGTCACCGCGCAAAACTGGCTTGAAATCGTACGCATGGACCTTTCCAACAGCGTGAGCGACGAGAGCGGCACAGGGTTCCTCGCGTGGGGACTTAGCCACGGAACGGCGGAGCCGGAGCCCACCGAGCAGCTTCGGGTGACGCGCGTGCCGTTTGGCGAAGCGCTCGAGCGCGTGAAGCGCGGCGAGATTCGGGATTCGCTGAGCGTCGCGTCCATCCTGCGCGTCGCGCTCATGGCCGCGCAAGGCGAACTGCCGGAAGCGCTTCGCGGATTGATTCTCGTTTAGGGCGGGGATCGTTCTCGTTGATGGCCGGCGGAGGTCAATCGTCCCGCCGGGACTACGCTCTTTTCGGCCGGGGCCCCGGCACTTCGCCACGCCTGCCTCGCCGGCAGGCGGGCTTCGTGCCGGGCTAATTACAATCGCGCCTTCGGCGCTAGAACAGAGCCGGCGGGCCCCCTTTTGACTTGTGGCGCGGGCCAAACTGCGCGGTCCGGCTCGATTTTGCTTGCTGCGTTTTTGCATCGTGCTAGTTTTGGGATTCGAGATCTGAAATTTGAGATGACAGACGTAGCCGAAATGCCGATGGTCCGGGACAATCAATGAAACTGCGCGAGCGGCTGCATTGGATCCTGCGGATGTCGCTCCTGCTGTTCATACTGTCCTCGGTCGCGTTCCTCAGCGCGCTGACGGCCATGCGCTTCGCCGTCGAAGGCCGCGAGGTGGTGATGCCGGACGTGGTCGGCCTGAAAGAGATCAAGGCCGAGCAAGTGCTGGGGCAGCGCGGCATCGGAATCCGCGTCGAGGACAAGCTCTACAGCAAGCTCCCGGTGGATGCCGTCGTCCGGCAGAGCCCGCAAGCGAACATGCAGGTGAAGGTGGGGCAGAACGCGCACGTAGTGCTGAGCCTAGGGCCCCAGAAGGTGACTATCCCGGAGCTCGAAGATAAGAGCGTGCGCGCCGCGCAGATCGAGATGCTGCGCGAGGGATTGCAACTCGGCGAGGTTTCGAGCGCGCATCTGCCGGGGTACGGCGAGGACATGGTGATCGAGCAGGATCCGGCGCCGGGAAATACAAACGTCCAGGGCCCGCATGTTGACGTCCTCGTGTCGCTGGGGCCGCCGCCGCCCGCGTACGTGATGCCCGAGCTTGTCGGAATGACGGCCGCCGAGGCCGAATCGAAATTGAACGCCGCTGGCCTGAAGGTCGCGAAGCTTACGCCGGCTACCGTGCCGGATGCCGTCCACGGCGCCGTTTTGGAACAGACACCCGCGCGCGGGCAGCGCGTCGACGCCTCGACGCCGATCCAGCTCCAGGTAGCCGAATAACGAAAACCCCGCATCCGCCCGTGCTAGAATCCACCCGGAAGCCCCCTATGAGCTATTCCCGCATCGAGATCGCTCCGTCCATTCTCGCGTCGGATTTCGCGCACCTGGCCGACGGAATCCGTGCCGTGGAGGAAGGCGGAGCCGAGGTCATTCACGTGGACGTCATGGATGGCCACTTCGTGCCCAACATCACCATCGGGATACCCGTGGTGGAGTCCCTCCGCAAGGCAACCCGGCTCCCGTTTGACGTGCATCTGATGATCGAACAGCCCGAGGAATACATCGAGGAGTTCGTGCGGGCCGGGGCAGACCGCGTTTTGGTCCACCAGGAGGCAACGCCGCACCTGGATCGCGCGCTGGCGATGATCCGGGAACTGGGCGCGGAAGCGGGCGCGGTGATCAACCCGTCGACGCCGGTCGTGATGCTCTCCGATGTGCTGGATAAGCTCGACACGGTCCTGGTGATGTCCGTAAACCCGGGCTTCGGGGGCCAGAAATTCATCCCCCGGGCCATCGAGAAAATCCGTCAACTGAACGAGTGGAGGGGGCGTTATAATGCCGGCTTCCGAATCGAGGTCGACGGCGGTGTGGACCTCGAGAATATCGGCGATTTGGCGCAAGCCGGCGCAAACACGTTCGTCGCAGGGACTTCGATCTTTCACAAGCCCGACCCAGCCGAGGCAGCGCGTCAGTTACGAAAACAAGCAACCGAAGCCTTGAGGCAGCGGGTCTAAAGCGGGCTTCATGCGTGGGGTGTCATGAACAAGCGTCAGATGTGGATTTGCGCGGTCGCGGCAGTACTGGCAGGGTCTCTCTCGGCGAGCGCCTTCGGCCACCAAAAGGTGAAGGTAACGAAGGTCAAGCCGGCTCCCGTCAAGAAGGACGACACGACCCAGAGCGCCGAGCCGGACAAGGTTCTCTACGAGCGCGCGCTGAGCGACATCAAGCATTCGCACTACACGGAAGCGCGTCTCAGCTTTCAGACGCTGATCAACACCTACCCCGACAGCGAATACCTGGCCAAAGCGAAGCTGGGCGTCGCCGACTCCTACTACAAAGAGGGCGGCACTTCGAACCTGACGCAGGCCGTCGACGAATATAAAAACTTCATCGTCTTTTTCCCGTTTCTCGACGAAGCGGCATACGCGCAGATGCAGGTCGGCATGGCGCACTACCGCATGATGGGCAAAGCGGATCGCGACAACAGCCAGGGCGAGTCCGCCGAGGACGAATTCCAAGCCTTCCTTCTGAAGTATCCGCAAAGCCCGCTCGTGCCGCAGGCGGAGCAGGATCTGCGCAACGTGCAGGAGGTCCTCGCGGACGGCTATTACCGCGTCGCGCGCTTCTACTATCTCAAGAGGGACTATCGCGCTTCCGCGGCGCGCCTCGTCGACCTGACGGAGCGCTATCCGCTGTACAGCCAGAGCGACATGGCGCTCATGATGCTCGGCGACGTTTACATGCGCGCCAAGCAAGCGTCCAAGAACGAGGACGACAAGAATCATTGGGGCGACTTGGCGGCCAAGTGCTATTCGCGGGTTGTCCAGGATTATCCGCTGTCGGGCCAAGCGGCGCTGGCCAAGCAGCAGCTCAAGTTGCTGGGCCAGCCGGTTCCCGAAGCCGATCCGGAAGCTGTGGCCCGCATGAAGAAGCAGCAGTTGTACGCCAAGGAGCATCGCCCGGGTCCCCTTTCAAAGCCGCTGGAGATGATTGAGTCGCGCCCGGACACTTTCCTGGCCGCGCGCGCCGGCGAGCCGAACCTGAATCCTCCGGACGACCTGGTCTCGGCCACGGAAGTTCTGAAGCAGGGCGCTGCCGGGCCGACGTTCGCGGTGAGGGCGCAACCCACGGCCGGCGACAACGGAGGGGCTACAACAGACGAGGGCGGGCCGGTCGTCGAAGGCCCCAACACCGAATCGAATGGCGGAGAAGCGCCGACGACCGGGGTGGGCGCCGAAATTATCGCAGCCCCTACGTCTGCAGCAGACCCGGCCGCTTCTCCTGCTCCTGCCGCTGCCCCCGTGACGACCAGCGCGCCAGAAACTCCCAATGCGACGGCGCCTGCGGCGGCTCCGGCGGTGTCCACTCTGAGCGCGGTGCCCGGCACCGGAACGGCGTCGTCCATCAACGCGGAGCAGGCCGCGCCTGTGCAGGCGACCCAGCCGACCGCGCCTGCCCCGCCGCCTCCGGCGACGGGCACGGCCAGCACCACGACGTCGCAAGCGAAAGGTCAGGCGAACGGCCAGGCGAATGGCGGGGCCAATGCTCCAGCGCCCGTCGAGAAGGCCGATTCCAAGACCGAGTCGACCAGCAAGAAGAAGAAAGGCATCAAGAAGGTGGTTCCCTGGTAAGACCCGGGGCGCCCTGTGCGCGGGACCCCTACTTAACGACTGAGGCACTTTCGTGCCTTGACCTCGTTGACGCTCCCTCGCCGGGGTGCTGGAATAGATGGGCGGGGAAATAGGCAGGCGCTCGTATCTGCAGGTGCGTCGCCAGAGGGTCTTTCGTGCCAAGCATTCTCGTCGCGGACGATAACACCAATATTCAGAAGATGGTTTCGCTGGCGTTCGAGGACCGCGGCATCACGGTCATCGCCGTCGGGAACGGAGAAGCCGCCGTCCGCCGCATTCCGGACATGAATCCGGACCTGGTTCTGGCGGACATCTTCATGCCGGTTCGCAACGGGTACGAAGTTTGCGAATTCGTGAAGAAAGACCAGCGCTTCTCGCACGTCCCCGTGATTCTGCTGGTGGGCGCGTTCGACCCGCTCGACGAAAAGGAAGCGCGGCGCGTGGGCGCCGATGGCGTCCTGAAGAAACCGTTCGTTCCTCCCGACCCGCTGATCGCCATGGTGATTTCCGCGCTGGAGAAGAATCCCCGCGTGGTGGCGGAGCTGGCGAAAGCGAAGGCCTCGCTCGAGCCTCATGCAATGCCCGATGCGGCAGCGCCGCTCGAAATTCAGAGTGTCCCCAAGCCCGAGCCGAAACCGCTCCCCGATTTTCCGGAGCCGACTCCCGAGGAAGCCGCGATCGTCTATGGCTTCGGCAAAGGCGTGCGCGCGATCGACGACGACGAGCAGGAAGCCGCGAAGAAGGGCCCGATGCCGATCGGGCGAAAAGACGATGATGACGACGATGACTTTGAAAACGCCGCGACCACAAGCGATTGGCGGCGCAACGCAATGGACTTCGAGATTTCGGATGAGGATGCGAGCCGGCCTGCGTTCTCTGTAGACGAGCTCGAGCCCGCGCAGTTTTTCCCCTCCGAATTCGACAAGGAAAAGGCCGCGGCGAAAGCGGTTGCAAAGGATGAGCCGGCAGTCGCGGCCAAGGCCGAGTCAAAAGTCGAAGCGCCCGTGGCGGCTGCCCACGAGGTGCTGCCGAATATTCCGCCGGAAATCGCGGATGAGGTCGATGTGCGCGCGATGGAGCCGGTGGAAGAGCCGATGGAACTTGCGCCGGTCGAGCTCCCCAAAGGATCGCCCGTTACTTCGGCTGCGTCATCCCCTTCCGTTGAGCAGTATGCTCCGGTGATTCCGCCGCCGGCCGCGCACGAACACGAAGCCAAGCCGAGCCTGGCGTCGAGAATGCGGCACTGGATGGACGCGCTGGTGTCGTCGCCTGCGACGCAGGCCGAGGAAACTCACCAGGAACCGAAACCGGGCGGCGACTGGATGGATTCGCTGACGGCGTCCGCGCCCGCCCATGTGATGGCGGATAAGCCCGCCGAAGCCCCCGTGCAAAAGGCCGCCGATGTGACGGCGGAAGAGCCCACGAAAGTTACTATGATCGACTCGGCCAAGGTTGCCGCGGTCGAGCCCGAAATCAAGCACGAGTCTTTCGAGCCGCCACAGAGGGCTGCGCTGGAAATTGTGAAGCCCGCCGAGGAAGCCTTTTTCGCCGAAGAATCCGCGCATGAGGAGCCGGCCGCGGTCGAGTCCGCGAAGATTGCGGCGGCCGAACCGGTGGCTGAAGCGAGCTCTTTCGAGGCGCCGTCGTCTGCCTTCGAAATGCCTTCCATCGAGCCGGGCGTGGTCGAAGAGCCGCAAGCCGAAGCGGCTCCGGTCGAAGCGGTTTCGCCGGTCATCGAGATCGGCCGCGTTGCCGGTCACGTCGAAGAGTCCGCAGATTACGATATTGCGCCGGTCGAAATGGACGAGCAGGAGACTCCGCAGGCGGTCGAGGTTGCCCCTGAGCCGTCGCCCGAGATTTGGGAGCGCGTCGAGGAGACGACGCCTTCCGAGCGGGACCCGGACCTCGTCGTCTCCGAGGCCGTTCACGTCACGCCCGAGCCTCTGCTAATCGACGAGGAGCCCGAGCAGGCGCCGGCTCACGGTGGTTACGGCGATCGTCACGAGGAAGCCGCCGTCGCGGGGACTTT
The DNA here is from genome assembly GCA_035504455.1 of Vulcanimicrobiaceae bacterium. Classification (GTDB taxonomy): domain Bacteria; phylum Acidobacteriota; class Terriglobia; order Acidiferrales; family UBA7541; genus Palsa-295. Next base: position 24,242 of record DATJRU010000054.1, on the reverse strand, counting down.
CGAGATCGCGGCAGCTCCCGAGCCGGTTGCTGAAGAAGCGGCCGAGCCAGAGATTCCTTCGCCCGAGCCCGCATTCGAATTCGCCGCCGCCGAAGAGGCGGTGGCCGAGCGCGCCGAAGAACGCGTTCCCACGGGGCCGCCTCCGAACCGCGAGGCGCTCGCCGAAATTCCGTTTCTCAATCCCCCTGTGGGCTTCGATCCGAATGTGCGTTCGGCACAGCCCGCAGCCGCCGACGCAACGACAGTCGACGCGGTAGTCGAAAAACTGCTCGAAAAGCTTCAGCCACAGCTTCACGAACTCCTCTCGCAGGGAGTGCTGAAGCCGCTGGTCGAAAACCTCCTGCAGCAGGAAGCTTCGAAAAAGCAAAAGTAACTCCGGGCGACTCAGGCCGTGCGTTCCACTCCGTACGCACGCTCAGGGATACTTCCGCTTGCGGCCTATTTCGCGCGCGTATATGCTGTGCGCCGCCTGAATGCGGGCAGGGGGACATTCCGTGAAAATTTCGGAGCACTTGTTTGGTCGAATGCTGTGGATTCGGCGCGCGGCGAGCGTTCTTTCGGCGGCGCTCCTGGGAAGCGTTGTTTTCGGCGCGGCGCCGGCGCACGCCGCATCGTGCGAGAGCTTGACGTCGCTGTCCCTGCCGGACGCCACGGTCACCAAGGCCGAGTTGGTCGCCGCGGGAGCCTTCGTGCCTCCTCCGCGCGTCGGACCGCCGCCTCCCATCGACTTCGGTCCAGTCGATTACTCGCATGTGCCCGCATTCTGCCGCGTTTCCGCCACGCTGAAGCCCACCAGCGATTCCGACATCAAGATCGAAGTCTGGCTGCCGGTCTCCGGCTGGAACGGAAAATACGAAGCGGTCGGCGGCGGCGGCTGGGCCGGCGTAATCGGCTATTCCGACATGGCTGATGCGGTGCGCGCTGGCTATGCCACCAGCTCCACCGACACAGGGCACGTCGGTCCCACAGGCAGCTTCGCGCTCGGCCACCCCGAAAAAGTGATCGACTACGCCTACCGCTCCGAGCACGAGATGACGCTCAAAGCGAAAGCCATCGTCGCGGCGTTCTACGGAAAGCCGGCGAAGTTTTCCTACTGGAGCGGCTGCTCGACGGGCGGCAAGCAGGCCCTCACCGAAGCACAGCGCTATCCCAAGGATTACGACGGCATCATCGCCGGGGCGCCCGCGAACTACATGATCCACCTGCACGTGCGGCAGGTGGCCGTCTGGCAATACGCGCACCGGTCGCCCGACGCGATGATCCCGCCCGCGAAATTCGCGATGATCCACGAAGCGGCACTGAAAGACTGCGACGCGCTCGACGGCCTGAAGGACGGGCTGATCGAGAATCCGCGCGTCTGCCACTTCGATCCGAAATCGATCGAGTGCAAGGACGGTGACGAGGCGACGTGCCTCACGGCTCCGCAGGTGGAGACGGCTCGCGCGATCTACGAACCGACGAAAATCCCGAGCACCGGGCAGGTGGTTTTCCCCGGGCTTGAGCCGGGCAGCGAAACCGGCTGGGCATTGCTGATTGGCGGCAAGGAGGCCCTGGTCGCCACCGACACGTTCCGCTACATCGTCTTCAAGGATCCGAACTGGGATTCGAGCAAGCTCAATCTCGATAAGGACGTCGCGCTAGCGGATAAGCTCGACGGAGGAAAGAACAACGCCATCAATCCGAATCTGGGCCCGTTCTTTGCCCACGGCGGAAAGCTGATTATCTACCACGGCTGGGCCGATCAGCTCATTTCGCCGGGCAACACGCTCAACTACTACGACAGCGTCCTCAAAACGGTAGGCGCTCCCGCGAAAGAGGACATGCGGCTCTTCATGATCCCCGGAATGCAGCACTGCCGCGGCGGCGAAGGCCCCAACGTTTTCGACATGATGCCCGCGCTCTCGCAGTGGACCGAAGGCGGCGCAGCGCCGACGGAAGTGGTCGCGGCTCACAAGACAAAGGGCACGGTCGACCGCACGCGCCCGCTTTGCCCCTATCCCCAAATCGCGAAATACAAGGGCACCGGCAGCATTGACGAAGCCGCGAACTTCGTCTGCGCCGCCAAGTAGCCTTGCTACAAAAACGGATTGACGATTTGGAGATCGCCGAACCGGCGCTGGTGCTGAAGATCCTCGCTATAAAGAGTGCCGCATTTGCCCTCGATTGCGGATGCCACTATTAGCGAGTCGTACCAGGCCAGTTTGTGACTTGAGCTCAACTGTAACGCGTGTACGAAGAGGCCTTGCGAACTGTGAACGGCGAGCAGCGGACGGAACGTGGTCGCAAGATACTGTTCCGCATCGGCACCTGACATAGGCTGCGCAAAACGGCGCAGGGCTAGATTGAAAAATTCCTGCACGACCTGATAGCTTATGACACCCGTTTTCGTTTCGATCGCTCGCAGGATCAGTTCGGTCGAGCGTGCAGCTTTCTTTGGAGCACTGGTATCGAACGAGTAGACGAAAATATTGGTGTCGAGGAAAAACCTACCGTTCATTCATCTCATCCCGAGTGAAGTTCCGGCCCGGCTTTACGTGTCCGAGGCGCTCCATCAAAGAGCTGAATTCCCGGGCGTTGCCGGATCGCAACGTGTACTGCCGCAGCCATTCGCGAAAGGCCGCATTAAGGGTTGTGCGCTGAGACTTGGCGACGAGCCGCGCTTGTTCGATGAGATCCTCGTCGGCGCTGAGGGTGATGTTCCTCATACGGATATAGTGTACACGAATTTCGTGTTCTTGGATAGCGGTAATGGCATCTCGACGCCGGGGGCTTCGCGCCGCATTTTTGTGTAACGGGCTCGAATTGACCTCCCGCGCGGGCGCCGCTTATGATTGCTTGGCTTCTGCAGGAAATCCAATTTCATAGGGAACGCATGCCCCGGGAAATTCCCAAGGCTTACGAGCCGCAGGAAATCGAAGAGCGCTGGGCGAAGGCCTGGTTCGACGAAAAGCTGTTTCGCGCCGAGAATTCCGGCCCGCCTGCCGGCGAGGCAAGCGATGGGCCGGCGTTTTCGATCGCTCTGCCCCCGCCGAATATCACCGGCTCGATCCACATCGGCCACCTGCTGGAACACACCCAGATCGACATGCTCGTCCGCTGGCACCGCATGAAGGGCCACCGCACGCTCTGGCTGCCGGGCATGGACCACGCCGGCATCGCCACGCAGTTCGTTGTCGAGCGCAAGCTCGCCGCCGAAAAAATCCGTCGCCAGGACCTGGGCCGCGAGGAATTCGAGCGGCGCGTCTGGAAATGGAAGGAAGAAAGCGGCGGCGTGATCAAGGATCAGATGATCCGCTTGGGCGCGTCTTGCGATTGGACGCGCGAGCATTTCACGCTCGAGCCGAAGCTGTACCGCGCCGTCCTCGAGGCGTTTCTGCGCCTTTATCGCGAAGGGCTGATTTATCGCGGGCGCTACATGGTCAATTGGTGCCCGCGCTGCCAGACGGCGATCAGCGACCTCGAAGTGGTCCACAACGAGCGCGTCGGCGAAATCTGGAACATCCGCTATCCCGTCACCGGCACGAAAGAGTTTCTCGTGGTCGCCACCACGCGGCCTGAAACCATGCTCGGCGATACGGCCGTTGCCGTTCATCCGGACGACGAGCGCTATCAGCGCTTCGTCGGCAAGACGGTGACCCTGCCGCTGATGAACCGCGAAATCCCGATCATCGCCGACTCCTACGTCGACCGCGAATTTGGCACCGGCGTCGTGAAAATTACGCCGTCGCACGACCCCAACGACTTCGAAGTCGGCAAGCGCCACAATCTGCCCGAAATCGACGTGATGACCAACGACGGTCACATGAACGAAGCCGCCGGAAAATACGCGGGCATGGAACGCTTCGCCGCCCGCGGCCGCATCGTCAGTGACCTCACCGAACTCGGGCTGCTCGAAGGCGTGAAGGAGCACACGCACGCCGTCGGCACGTGCGACCGCTGCAAGTCGATCGTCGAGCCGCGCATTTCGACGCAATGGTTCATGAAGATGAAGCCGCTGGCCGAGCCGGCAAAGCAAGTGGTGAACGCGGCGACGATCGAAGTCGTGCCCGAGAACCAGCGCACCATCCTGCTGCAATGGCTCGACAACATTCGCGACTGGTGCATCTCGAGGCAGCTTTGGTGGGGACACCGCATTCCGATCTGGCACTGCGCGGCTTGTAAGGAGATGGTTCCGGCGCTCGATTCGCGCGTCGAAATTGTCGAGGGTCACGCTCGCGCAGCCAGCGCGCCCACGAAATGCCCGAAGTGCGGCGCGTCGAATCTCACGCAGGACCCCGACGTGCTCGATACATGGTTTAGTTCCGCGCTATGGCCGTTTTCGACGCTCGGCTGGCCGGACGACACGCCCGACCTGCGCACCTTCTATCCCACGAGCCTGCTGATCAGCGGTTACGACATTCTGTTCTTCTGGGATTCGCGCATGATCATGATGGGGCTGCAGCTCACGGGCGGGGCCGAACTGAAGGACCGCGTCCCGTTCCGGCGGCTCTACCTGCATTCGCTGGTGCGCACGGCCGAGGGCGCGAAGATGTCGAAGACGAAGGGCACGGGCGTCGATCCGCTCGAGCTTACGCAGAAATTCGGCACGGACGCGCTGCGCTACATGCTCGCGAGCATGGCCGCGCCCGGCACGGACATCGCGCTCACCGAGGACCGCATCCTCGGCGCGCGCGCCTTCGCCAACAAAATCTGGAATGCGGCGCGGTTCCTTTTCGTGAACCTGGAAAAAGTGGAGGCCAGCGGCCTGACCCTGGAAGAGCTTGCCGCGCCCGAAATTCGCGCGAAAGCTCCGTATCCCGTGCCCGGCGAAGGCGCGCTGGCGCACCGTTGGATTTTCTCGCGGCTGGCTTGCGTGAGCGCGCAAGTCGATGCGGCTCTCGATACGTTCCGTTTCCACGAAGCCTGCCAGACGATCTACCAGTTCTTCTGGGGCGATTTCTGCGATTGGTACATCGAGTGGGTGAAGCCGCAGCTCGCCTCGACCGACCGGGCGGTGGCTCTGGCTGCGTGGCGCAATATTTTCGCGGCGCTCGATGCCGCGCTGCGCCTGCTGCATCCCGTGATGCCGTTTCTCACCGAGGAGCTCTGGCATCGCCTGCCGCAGCCGATTGGCGCGCGCTCGATCGCGCTCGATCCCTTTCCGAGCGGGCGCCCCGGATGGGCCGATCAGGGCGCGGACGACGCGATGGCGATCCTGCAGGACATCGTCGTCGCGGCCCGGAATATTCGGGCCGAAATGAAGCTCGATCCGCGGCAAAAAGTGGCCGCTGAATTTTCCACGCGCGGCGCCGGGCTGCCCACTTTGCTCAGGGAGAACCTCGACCCGCTTCTCCGCCTCGCCGCACTTTCCGAGCTGAAAATCACGAGAGACCATCTTGATCCGCAAGGCGCCGTGGTTCGCTCGACCGCTGCATTCGACCTCCGCATCGCCTTCGGCGACACGGTCGATAAAGAGGCCGAAAAAGCGCGCTTGAAGAAGAAAATCGCGGAGCTTGAAAAAGATATCGCCGGCAAGCACGCCCGCCTGGCCGACGAAAACTTCACTAGCAAGGCCCCAGGGCACGTCGTGGACGCACTGCGCGCCACTATGATGGAGCGCGAGGTCGAACTCAGAAAGCTTCGCGATCGCCTCAGGCAGCTCGAATCGTAGCGTCCGAGGGCGCCTTTTATCCGCCCGCACTAGCATCTGGCCGCTCGCGCCATGTATTCTTCCTGTTCCCGCCCATGGCGACGAAGCGAATGGCACCTCTGCCCGGCACCACCGACCAGCGCATCGACGGGCTGCTGACGTTGCTCGCGGAAAACGCCACGATCGTCATCAGCGGCGCGAAAATCGCCAAGGAAATCGGCGTCACGCGCCAGCAGGTGTGGCGCTGGATCGAGAAGCTGCGCCAGCTCGGCGTCCGCGTGAAAGGGCACCCGCGCACGGGCTATCACATCGAGCGCGTGCCGGACATTCTTGTCCCGCAGATGCTGAGCCACCGTCTCTACGGCACGCCCTTCGCCCGCCGCATCTTCCATTTCTTCAAAATCGACTCGACGAATTCCGTCGCCATGCAGCTCGGCGAATCGGGCGAGCCGCACGGCGCGATCGTCCTGGCCGAGGAACAGACCGCAGGACGAGGACGCGCCGGGCGCTCCTGGTCATCCGAAAAATCCGCGGGCATCTATTGCAGCATCCTGCTGCGCCCGCCGATTCCGCCGGCGCACGCGCCGCTGCTCACCCTGGTCGCCGGGCTCGCCGCGCGCGATGCCGCCGCCGAGGATCTCGACGCGCTTCCCGACATTCGCTGGCCCAACGACCTTCTCGTCAGCCGCCGCAAATTCTGTGGCATCCTCACCGAGATGCACGCCGAGCCCGACCGCATCCACTACGCCGTGATCGGCATCGGCATCAACGTCAATCAGTCGAGGATGCCCGCCGATCTCGCCGGGATCGCCACGTCGCTGCGCATCGAAACCGGAAGGGCCCACTCGCGCTTCGAGCTGCTGATCCGGTTGCTCCAGCATTTCGATCGCTACTACAATCAATTCCTGGCCAATGGCGCGCCGCCGGTCCTGCGGCGGTTCGCGCAAGTGTCGAGCTACTACGAGGGGAAACGCGTGCGCATCACGACGGCAACGGAAACCTTTACGGGTACGACGGCGGGCCTCGAGCCGAGCGGCGTCTTGCGCGTCACGCGCGACGACGGGCGCGGCGTCGAAGCGGTGCTTTCGGGCGACGTCGCGGAGGCGTCCTAATGCTGCTGACGCTCGACGCGGGCAACACCAATACCGTCCTCGGCGTCTTTCGCGGTCAGGAACTTGTCGCGCACTGGCGGCTCACTACCGCGCGCGATCAGACCGTCGACGAGTACGGCATCCTAACGCGCAATCTCTTCACGCTTGCGGGGCTCGAGCCGCGCGAGATCGACGGTGTGATTGTCAGCTCCGTCGTGCCGCCGCTCAACGGCACTCTCGCCGGGATGGCCGAGCGCTACTTTTCGCGCAAGGCGCTTTTCGTCGAGCCGGGAATCAAGACCGGCATGCCCGTGCAATACGACAACCCGCAGGAAGTGGGTGCCGACCGCATCGTCAACAGCGTCGCCGCGTTCGACAAATACGGCGGCCCGTGCATCATCGTGGACTTCGGCACGGCGATCAATTTCGACGCTGTCTCCGCGCGCGGCGAGTACATGGGCGGCGTTCTCGCGCCCGGAATCGGAATTTCAGCGGACGCGCTCTTCGCCCGCGCAGCGCGCCTCTTTCGCGTCGAGATCAAGGACCCGGGCAAGATCATCGGCACCAACACGGCGGCGTCGATGCAGTCGGGGCTGTTTTACGGGTATACCGACATGGTCGACGGCATTCTCGACCGCATGAAAAAAGTGATGGGTGCGACGACCAAAGTGATCGCCACCGGCGGCCAGGCCACGCTGATCGGCGCCGCCTCGCGCCACATCGAAACGATCGACGAGTTCCTGACGCTCACCGGCCTGCGGATCATCTGGGAACGCAACCAGCCGGCATCGGGGGAAAATTCCGCGCCGAAGCGGGCGTCATCCCGGCACATGCACTGAGTTCGAGTCTGAAATCCGGGATTTGAAATTTCGGATCTGTGCCTGAAAGTACCGCTGCAAGTATCTGCGAGCATCGCGCCGCATGGAAACATTCAACTATTTCAACTACTACACGGAAATTGAGGAGTATTTCTGGCGGAAGCGAGGCGCGCACCTGCTGGTGTCCCCGCTCGACTGGGCGATCGTCGAGACGTGGCAGAAGGCGGGCATTCCCCTGCCCGCTGTTCTCAAAGGAATTGACCGGGCCTTCGAAAGCTGGGGACGCTCTCGCCGCGCCGCCGGCGGACGCCAGTTGAAAAGCCTCGCGTATTGCGTTGATTCCGTGCTCGACGCTGCAGCCGAAGCGCAGGAGGCGGCCGCGGGCACGGGGCCCGCGGTGAAGGCCGGCCGGGCGACTGAGCCTTTTTCGCGAGAGGAACTGAAGAAGTATCTCACGCGGAATTCGGTGCGCCTTCGAGCCGCTGCCGAAAAGAGGCGCGCGACCCACGCTTCACTCGCAGCGCGCCTCGACGAAACCGCGAAGCGCCTCGACGAGGCCGCGTCGCCGCTCGACTCGCCGGATGCTCTCGACGTCGAGGATCTGGAGCGCCGCTTGACGGTGCTCGAAGAAAAACTCAGCGCCGCGGTGGCCGCCGAAGCGGACGACGAGGCCATGCTCGCGATCCGGCGCGAGATGGACCGCTCGCTCGCGCCCTATCGCCGCAAGATGTCCGCCGCGCAACTCGAGCAGCTCGAGCGCCAGTACATCCAAAAGCGCCTCTTCGAGCAGTTCGATCTGCCCCGGCTCAGCCTTTTCTACCTGACGTAGGAAACCGCGCCTGCCCGGCCGGTGACAAACTTCACGGCGAGCATGCGGGCCGGTGCCTGTGCCCGCGCAGCCGATGTGTACCTTGCCATTCAGCGGCCGGCGCAAGCGGCCACGCAGACTTGCGGCAACGCCGTAAGTACTTTCCGCGATTGACGGCGCGTTCAACCCCCGTTTAAATCGCAGCTTCACGCCGTGAACGAACCCTCGCCGGAATTCGAATGTGCGAGCGGGGTCGTTCCGCTAAGAGACGAACTCCATCGTGTGGTAGCGTGGAATCACACACCATGGACATCACCATCGAAAAGCTGATCTATGGCGGCGAAGGTCTGGGCCATCACGATGGAGCGACTGTCTTCGTCCCGTTCGTGCTGCCCGCTGAGCGCGTCGCCGCCGAGCCCGTCGAGCAGAAGAAGAAATTCATTCGTGCGCGCGTCGACCGCGTGCTCGATCCCTCGCCCGAACGCGTCGCGCCTCGCTGCCCGCATTTCGGCGTTTGCGGCGGCTGCGATTACCAGCACGCGCCCTACGAATCGCAGCTGCGGTACAAATCCGCGATCCTGCGCGAGACGCTCGGCCGCGTAGGGCGAATTCAGTGGACGGGCGACATCGTCGAACACGCTTCGCCCGCCTGGGGCTATCGCAATCGCGCCCAATGGAAAGTCCGGCAGATCGAGGGCCGCAACGGCGCGGAGCAACAGGCGATCGGTTACTTTCGCGCCGGATCGACCGCGTTATGCGATGTCGAAGATTGCCGGATTCTTTCGCCGCTGCTGCTGAAGACGCTCCTCGCGTTGCGCCGCGCTCTCGCCGGCGGCGCGCTGCCGCGCGAGTTACGCGAGGTCGAGGCGTTTGCCGGAGCGAACGACTCGAAGCTGCTCCTCACCGTCACGTTCGCTGGCTTCCCCAAGAAAGCGAATGAGGTCGCCAAAGCGTTTCGCGAAATCGCGCCCGAAATCGAAAGCCTGCTGTTCCACGATCCAGGGCGCGACCGCATGGAACTCGACGGCCCAGGCTTTGTCGAATACCAAAGCGGCGAAACCGCATTTCGCGTCGGGCATTTGTCGTTTTTCCAAGTGAACCGCTTCCTTCCGGACGAGCTCGCTCGCGAAGTGTCCGCGGGCGAAGAGGGCAAGCTCGCGCTCGATCTGTTCGCAGGCGTCGGGCTTTTCTCGCTGCCCCTCGCGAAGGAGTTCGGGCACGTGCTGGCCGTCGAATCGAATCCGGCGGCCACCCGCGACCTCGAATCGAATGCGCGGGCCAGCAGCGGCATCGAAATCCGCACGGCCGACGTGGAACGGTTTCTCGCCAAATACAAGGGCAAGCCCGACCTGGTGGTCCTCGATCCGCCGCGCGCGGGCCTCGCGCCGGGCGATCCGAAGCAGCTTCTGCGGATCGCCCCCGAGCGCATCACCTACGTCTCGTGCGAGCCGCCCACGCTGGCGCGCGATCTCGCCGCCCTCACAAGCGGCGGCTACGAAATCACCGCCGTTCATCTTTTCGATCTCTTCCCGCAGACGTTCCACATGGAGACGGTGGTTCGCCTTCGCCGCTCCTCATGAGCTGACCATGAAGCTTCCCGCGCTCTGGATCGTCGCGTCGTTCGCGAGCGGTATCGCGCTCGCCACGCGATGGCCGGAGCCGGTAAGGCTGCCGCTGGCCGTCGCGCTCGGAGCGATAGCTTGCGGCGCGATCCTGCTCTGGCGCTCGCAGACGCGCTCTGCATGGGCGGTGGCCCTCGTCGCATGGGCGGCGCTCGGCGCCCTCGCCACAAGCGTCGAGCGCTCTGGAGTCCCTGCGAATCATGTGACGCGCCTCATCAGCGCGGGCCAGCTCGACACATCCGCTCCGCTGCGCTGGCAAGGTCGTCTGCGCGAAGATCCGCTGGCGCTGCCCTGGGGGCGCCGCTACGAAATCGATCTCGAGCGCGTGCAAACCGCGGGCGGAAGCATGTTCGTGAGCGGCGGCTTGCGCCTGAATCTTTACGGCGGCGAACACTTCGAGGGCGCGCCGCGCGGATTGCGGGCCGGCGATCGCGTCGAGGCGCTCGTGCGCGCTCGTCCGCCGCGCAATTTCCTCGATCCGGGCGCATTCGACGAGCGCGGCTATCTCGCGCGCCAGAAAATCGACCTCACCGGCTCGCTGCGCAGCGGCGAACTGCTGCAGCTGGTGGACCGCCCGCGCCCGACGTTCGCCCAGCGCCTCGCGCGCATTCGCGGCACGCTGCTCGCGCGACTCGATGCGTTATTTCCCGGCGAGCCGCAGCGCGCGGCAGTGCTGCGCGCCATGCTCCTCGGCGACCGCAGCTTCGTTGACGCGCAGGTCGTCACAGCGTTCCAGAAAACGGCCGCCTATCACGTGCTTGTAGTAGCGGGACTGCATGTCGGCGCGCTGGTCGTTTTTTTCTTGTGGGCGTGCCGCAAACTGCGCTTCAGCATTTTCGCCACGAGCGCAGTCACCCTGATTGCGCTCGCTGCCTACGTCGGCGTGGTACAGGACCGGCCCCCAATCTTTCGCGCCGCGCTGATGGCCGCGTTTTATCTCTGCGCGCGCCCGCTCTTTCGCCGCATCGAACTACTCAACACGGTCGCGCTTGCCGCTCTGGCCATCCTCTTCTTCAAGCCTTCGTCGCTCCTGGATTCGAGCTTCGAGCTGTCGTTCGTCGCCGCGGGAGTCATCGCCGGGCTTGCCGTGCCGTGGATGGAGCGCACGAGCGAGCCGTATCTTCAGGGCTTGCGTCACCTCGGCGATGTGACTCGCGACGCGCAGCATCCGCCAAAGATCGCGCAGTTTCGCATCGACCTGCGCGCCGCAAGCGCTCGCGTCGCAGCCCGCCTGCCGCACTGGCTCGCGCCGCGCGCAAGCAGGCTTGTGACGATGCCGGTGCGCGCCGGATTGCGGTTGTGGGAGATCGTGCTGCTTTCGGCGGTCATCCAGTGGGGCATGATGCCGCTGCTCGCCGCGGACTTTCATCGCGTAAGCCTCGCGGGGCCGGTCAGCAACATTCCTGCAGTGATCCTCACGGGCGTCATCGTGCCGCTCGGTTTTCTCGCGCTTCTCGCGACCTTCGCGTGGGCGCGTCTCGCGTCGATCCTCGCGAAGGCCCTCGGCTTCTGCACTGGGCTGCTGCTCGCCACGGTGGAATGGTTCAGTCGGCTGCCGCGCGTCTCCTACCGCATCCCCGGGCCGCCAACGTGGCTCTGGCTGGCGTTTTTCGCGGTGTTCATCGCGCTGGCTGTGGCGGCGCGCGTTGCGGCATCGCGCCGCGTAGGACGCATCGCCCGGCGCCAGCTCTCGCCGCCGATCGCGCCGGCCGAGTGGGCTTCAGCTCTCGCTCTCGCCGTCCTCACGCTGCTCGTCGCGACGCACCCGTTCAAGCCGAATCTGCATCGCGATCGGCTCGAAGTGAGCGTCCTCGACGTAGGCCAGGGCGACTCGATCTTCGCCGCGTTCCCCGGCGGACGCACGATGCTGATCGATGGCGGCGGCATCTCCGGCTCGGAATGGATCGGCGGCTACCGCTCCGGCACGGACATAGGCGAGGAGGTCGTATCGCCCTACCTCTGGTCGCGCGGCCTCAAGCGCCTCGACGTGGTCGTGCTCACTCACGCCGACCACGATCATCTCGACGGCCTCTACAGCGTGCTTGAAAATTTTCCGGTTCGCGAGCTGTGGATCGGCAGCGACGACAAAAAGCCTGAATTCCAGCGCCTGCTCGCCGAAGCGCGCTCGCGAGGCGTCGCGATCGTGCCGCAATTCCAGGGCTCGCGTTTCGAGTGGCAGGGCGCGGAGGGAAGCGTCCTATGGCCGCCAAGCGGCGCGCCCGAGGGAAAGTCGCCCAACAATAATTCCCTCGTTCTGAGGCTTTCGGACGGCCGCATCCATTTCCTGCTTACCGGCGACATCGAAAAGCAGGCGGAAGAAGCGCTCGTCGCCGCCGATGCGCCTGTCGCGGCCGATTTCCTGAAGGTGCCGCATCACGGCAGCAAAACGTCCTCCACGGACGCGTTCCTCGCCGCTGTCGCGCCGCATTTCGCCGCCGTATCCGTCGGGGAATCCAACGCTTTCGGCCACCCAGCCCGCGAGGTCGTCGAGCGATACGAGCGGGACGACATCCGTCTGCTTCGCACCGACCGCGACGGCGCGATTACCGCGCTCACCGACGGCCACAATCTTTCCGTGAGCGCTTACGCCGATCCGTGAGGATGCTCGCGAGTACTATTGTGCGCGGGCGAAGTGCGGTTCATACTTGTTTCAAATGGCCGGCGAACCCATGGAAACGGGGCAAGACCCTCCTGCATCAGCGCCCACCCAGGAACAGATCGACGAAGAGAGTAGGCGCATCCGACGCCTGCGCATTCTTGTACGCCTGACGCTTGAGACGATCGCCGAGGGCGGCCTCTCGCCCGAAGAAGCCGCAGGAATGATTGCCGCCACCCGTCGCGCCGCGCTCGAAATGTTTCCCGGCAAAGAACGCGCCTTCGACCTGATCTACCGCCCGCAGTTCCAGCGCATGATGCACGCGGTCTATCACCTGCAATAACGGTCCGTTTTCGGCGCTCGCCCGGCTCAATAACCGAAGCGGCGCCGGATCCACATGCGCAGAAACAGCACGCCCAATCCCGCAACCGTTCCGATCAGCGCCTTGTACTCGCGATTGCGTTGATATTGGTCCCAGGAGAATTGGCGTAACGCCGCGCCGCCGGTCGGCTCCCCGCGCTTGCCCGGAAACCACGGGAAAAAGAGAGGAACGCGCGCCGCGTACGCGTCAAAGGCCTCGCCGAATCGCACGTGAAGATCCTGCTCCTCGTTCCGCATCACCGCGTAATAGAAAATTCCGAAATACGCCACGACCAGCGAGCCCGCCCACCACGAGCCTCCCGCGATCGCAAAGCCCCCGGCGAGAAAGGCGCTTCCGAGATACAGAGGATTTCGTGTGTAAGCATATGGACCGGATGTGGCGAGCTCCCGGTCCTTTCGCAGATGGCCCGATGAAGCCCCGCGAATGAGCAGTCCGACGACGGTTGCGGCCGCGCCAATCAGAATCCAGAGGGGCTTGGGGTTCGCGAGCGCCAGATAAATCGCGGCCACCGGGTAGCCCGTGCGGACGCGCCATCGCATCCAGAATTTTCTCCGCTCGCTCAAGAATCCTTGCCCCAGTGCCCCGCGATAGCTTCCACCACTTGCGCCACTCCGATCGACAGCATAGCAGGCGAGTACGTTTTCCCGCGGCGATAGGTCGTCTCGCAATTGTGCGGATTGCGCAGGACGACGTGGCGTGAAGCGTCCACGGAATACGGCCCGTTGCGCGAGGGATCGGTGGGACCAAAGAGCCCGGCCACCGGCACATCGAGCGCCGCGGCCAGATGCAGCGGCCCCGTGTCTGCCGAGACCACGAATCTCGCCCGGCGCATCAGCGCCATCAGCGGACCGAGCCCCAGCAAAAGGGGCACGGGGGCCGGCTCGCTTGCCGCTTGCGCCACTGCGCGCGCCAAGCCTTCTTCGCCGGGCCCGAACGTCACGACGCCGCGCCATCCGAATCGCTCCGCGAGCGCGCGGTGCAGTTCGCCGTAGCGCTGCGCCGGCCAGCATTTCGATAGCCAGCCGCCGCCCGGATTGAGCACGTAGAAATCCGTCAGCGAGTGCGCGGCCAGTTGCTGCTCCGCTTGCCGCTCGTCTTCCTGGCGAATCGCGATCGGGAAGCGCGGCGCGAATTGTTTCGCTCCCGCAAACTCGGCGAGCGTGAGATTGTGATCGACCTTGTGCGGCCCGCGCGGATTCAGGCAGTCGGTGTAAAGCAGCGAGGCGAGCCCTTCGCGGGCATAGCTGCTCTGGAATCCCACGCGGCGCGGTGCTCCCGAGGCGAACGCGAGCAGCGCGGACTTATACAGCGCCTGAAAATCGATCGCGCACGTATATTTCGCCTCGCGCATCCGCCGAATCGTCGCCGTCACGCCGCTTGCTCTTTTGCGGTCCGCGGGAATGATCTCGGTGATGTCCGGATTGCCTTCGAGCAGGCGCGACCACTTCGGATCGATCGCCCAGTCGATCCGCGCCCCTGGAAACGTGTCGCGCAGCGCCGAAGCAGCGGGAATAGCGTGGATCACGTCGCCCATCGAGCCCAGGCGTACCAGCAGAAACCGCGGCTCAGCCATCATTCTTCCGGCGGACGCGGCTCAGGAGTTCTCGAGTGGAGTGGTCCTTGGGATCGCCGACGATGGCGACTCGGATGCCAAGCATCCCGGCGAGTTCGCGTTCCGGCACCGTCTCCGGCGTGTAATCCGTGCCCTTCGCGTGGACGTCGGGCTGAAATTCGCGCAGAAGCGATTCGACAGTCAGTTCGTCGAAGATCACGACGTAATCCACGGCGGCGAGAGCCGCAACGAGCCAGGCGCGCGCTCTCTCCGTCAGAATCGGCCGCCCGCTGCCTTTCAGCGCCCGCGTACTGGAATCTGAATTCACGCCCACGATCAGAATATCGCCCTCCGCCTTGGCTGCCTGCAGGTAACGTACGTGTCCCACGTGGAGCAGGTCGAAGACGCCGTTGGCGAAGACGATCTTGCGGCCCGAGCGGCGATACTCCTCGATCACTTCGTCGATTCCGCTGCGGGAAAGAATTTTGTCGCGCGTGTCCATTGAATGTGCGGGAGCCGGTAGCCGCTCGATTGTATCGAATGGCCGCGAAGGGATGTGAGCTTACCGCTGCGCCGTTGCCTCGCGGCGAAGCGCAGCCTCCAGCTCCGCGCGCGCCACGGTAGCGGTGCGCCGTTTCATCACCACGATACCACCTGCATAGTTCGCGAGGTGTGCTGCTTCGACCCACGACGCGCCCGCGGCTCGCGCAAGCGTGAATACGGCGATCACCGTGTCGCCTGCTCCGGCCACGTCCACGGGCTCATCCGAGCCGTAAATCGGGATGTGCCGCGGCGAGCCGGCGTCGCGCTCGAAGACGGCGAGGCCGTCCTTGCCGCGCGTGACGACCAGCGCTTCGACGCCCAAATCTCCTAACGCCCGGGCGCCCAGTTCCTCGAGCTTCTCTTTATTCGTGCCGATCCGCGCCTGATACGCCGCTTCGATCTCCGGCTCGTTGGGGGTCGCGGCGGTGACGCCCGCATCGGCGTATTCGAGCAGCCGGAATCGCGAATCGAGCGTGATGCACTTTGCGCGAAGCCCTTTTACGAGCGCGGGCGTGGCGGCCCCGCAGCCGTAGTCGGATACGAGCACGGCGTCCGCGCGCCGCGCCGCCGGCCGCGCCTTGCGCGCGGTGGCCTCCTGCGCCTGCGCCGGAAGCTCGCCCGCCGGCTCGCGGTCCACGCGAAGCACCTGCTGCTCCGTTGTATGCGTCCAACCGGCGAGAAAGCGAGTTTTCGTGGTCGTAGTCCAGCCGCGCACCCGCTGGATGCGCGAAGTGTCGACGCGTTTGCGCCGGAAATAATCGATCAGCGCGCGCCCACCCTCGTCATCGCCCACGACGCCCACCGGAATCACCCGCGCGCCGAGGTCCGCGAGATTGTTCACCGCGTTTGCGGCGCCGCCCGGATAAATCTCGCTCGACCGGCGCCGCAGGATCAGCACCGGAGCTTCGCGAGACACGCGTGAGATTTCCCCCGAGACGAATTCGTCGAGCACGAAGTCGCCGATCACGCAGATTTTCTGGCGCGGGAATGCGCCGACGATATCGAGCAGGCGCGTGAGGTCGACGGCGCTGTCCGCTGTGTGCCCCGCGCCGTGGCGCGCCGCGCGTTTTCGCTTTCTCGGCGTGGGACTCAATCGCTCTCCTTGAAAACGCGGCGCGAAATGGCCGCGCGAGAAAATACCATAGCGCGGTCGAACCCGGCAAACGGGCTTCGCGGGTGGCCTGCGCCACTCGCTGCGGTCCCGCTCACGCGCCTGGACCGCGCCGCGCCGCGATCGCCTCCTTGATGGCCGTCCAGAATTCGTCTTCGCGGCTGATCCGCAGCCCGATCCGGCAGTACCAGATGTCGGCCGCGCGCCATTTCACCCCGCTGAGATTGAATACGTCTTTTTCCGTGCAGATCAGGCCATCGGCGCCCGCCGCGTGGGCCGCCGCGCCGATCGATTCCAGATCGTGCTGCCGGTAGCGATGGTGATCGGGGAAAAACTGATGCCCCACGACGCGCAGGCCCCAATCGTGCAAGTCGGAAAGAAACGATTCGGGATTCCCGATCCCGCAAAACGCGAAAAATCTTCGGAAGCGCGAGCGCGGGTCCTCCTCACCCGAGTCGGGGCCGCGCAGCAGGCGGATGGACTCGAGCTTGTTGCGCGCGTAGAAAATCGGCGCGCTGGTGTAGCGGTGAAGCATCGACTCCATCTCGGGCGCATGATCGCTTCGCGTGATCACGACCGCGTCCGCCCGCCTCAGCGCCGACCGCGGCTCGCGCAGCCGTCCCGACGGCAACAGGTGCCCTCCGCCAAAGGGGTTGGTTGCGTCGACCAGCACCACATCCGCGTCGCGCGCCAGCGGAAGGTGCTGGAAGCCATCGTCGAGCACCAGCCATTCGACGCCCCGCTGTTCGAGCTCCCGCCCGCGCGCGAAGCGATCCGCCCCGACGCCGAAGAGAACGCGATCGCCCAGGCGTTTCGAGAGCAGCTGCGCCTCGTCGCTCGTCGACCCATCCGGCAAAAGCTTCCCGCGATACCCGCGCGTCAAAATTCCCGCCGTCATTCCCTCGGCGAGCAGGCGTTCCGCGATCCACAAAACCATCGGCGTCTTGCCCGTGCCGCCCGTCGTGAGGTTGCCGACGCTGATCACGCGGCTCTCGAGCCGCTTCTGCCGCAGGATTCCCTTGCGATACGCGAGAGTACGCAACCGCATGTACGCGCCGTACGGCAGCGTAAACGGCCAGAGCAGCCAGGCAGCCGCTTCACGAAGCGTCACGCCGCAGGCCTCTTGCCCGCCAGCACTTCCGCGATGCGGTCGAGCGAGCGCGCGGTGGCGCCGCGATTGCGCTCGGAAAGCCGCAGCGCTGCCTTGCCCATGCGCTCGCGTAGCGTATTGTTTTCGATCAACTGAACCCAGACGGCCCCTAGCTGCGGCCCGCTCGTCACCTGTACCGCCGCTTGCGCCGAAAGGAACTGCGCCGCCATGTCGCGAAAATTCTCCATCGACGGCCCGAAAACCGGCGGCTTCGCGAACCACGCCGGCTCCAGAATGTTGTGCCCTCCGGCGGGGACGAGCGACCCGCCCACGAAAGCCGCGTCGGCCAGCAGGTAAATTCCCGCGAGCTCGCCGATCGAATCGAGCACGATCACATCCGCATTCTCGTCCAGCGGCGCCTCGAAATCGATTGCGCTCCTGCGCACGGCGTTCCAGCCGTCGGCCGTCGCGATCTCCGCGGTGGCCTCGAAACGGTCCGGCTTGCGCGGCGCCAGAATCAGCAAGGCGTGCCGCCACTGCCGCTGGACGATGTCGTACGCCGCCAGCACCGCCTGCTCTTCCTCCGCCACCACGCTCCCGGCCACCAGCACCGGCCACCGTTCCTGGCGGCGAATCTGATCCTCGAGCCAGATTCCGAACCGTCCGATCGCCGGCTGCTCGCCGTCGTATTTCAAGTTGCCGGTCGTCTCGACGGAGCCTTCCGGCGCGCCCATTTCGCTGAGACGGGCGGCGTCCTCGGGCGTCTGCGCCAGGAAGCGCTCGCCGTCTTGCAGCACGCGCGCGAAAAACTCCCCTACCAGGAATCTCCACCGGTTGTACCGCGCGAACGACCGCTCGGAAATCCGCGCGTTCGCGAAAACCACGGGAACGCCCAGATGCCGCGCCTCCCGCAGGAAGTTCGGCCAGATCTCCGTCTCCATCACGATCACCAGCGCCGGCCTCATCGCCCGCAACGCCCGCCGCACCGGCACGACCCAGTCCAGCGGGAAGTAAAAGACAGCATCCGCCGATTGCAGCCGCTCACGCGCGAGCCGTTGCCCCGTCTCCGTGGTCGTCGAGACGAAGACAGCGCGCTCCGGAAAACGCTGCTTCAGGCCGTCCACCAGCGGTTTCGCCGCAAGAACCTCGCCCACCGAAACCGCGTGAATCCACACCGGACGCACAGCCGGATCGCCGGCTGCCGAAGTCTCGCTTACGCGCGACGCAATGTCGGGCGGCAGCCTCCCGAGCCGCTCCGCCAGCGCGCGCGAGGGTTCGCCCCGGCTCCACGTGCGCAGCGCGTAGTAAGGCACCAGTAAAAGCATGCCAACCGCCGTCAGTATCCGGTAAAAAAAGTACATGAAGTGAAGGTGCGCGCGGCCCCCGATGCGGCGCCACGCAATCAAACTCCGGCGCGCGGATTCCGTAGTATAGCTTGCCCTCGAAATCTCCTGCGTCACTTAAGCGCTTCTTGCTACGCATAAGAAGCTCCGCAAGAAAGCCGCCCGGCGATGCTACTGCTTGTTGTTCTTGGTTAAATACGCCGCGATGGCGTCCAGGTCGGCGTCGCTGATTTCCGTCTTGCGAAAGGTGGGCATGAACAGGGTCCCGTGCCGCACGAACGTCTTGATCGCGGGCGGCGTCAAATCCGTGCGCTCTTCGAGCACCGCCGGCTTCTGCCCGCGCGCCGCAAGCGACGCAGTCCCGGGTTTGTCCGCGCCCGGCCCGTGGCACGGGTAGCACCACTTCTGGTAGACCTTGTGCCCGCGCTCGATCTGCGAATCCTCGCGTGGCGGGGCGGGCGCCGCGAACGCCTGAGCCGCGCAGAGGAGGGTCATTCCGACGACGAGACCGCCTGTCACCTTTTTCATCTTAGGCTTTCCTCATGCTCTTGGGCCAGATGCCGCACTTGCCCGGCGAAAGAATCCCGTTCGGATCGACCGCATCCTTGATCGTTTCGTGAAGCCGCCGCAGCGAATGATCGTTGTACGAATACGCGTCCGAGACCGTGCCCATGAACGCCGTGTGCGTGCGGTATTCGCCCCACCCGTGTTCGGCCGCGATCTGGATCAGGCGTTTGAAATGCTCCCGATTCGCCCGGTTCTTCGCCACGTCGTGTTCCACGGGAAAACCGAACAGCACCAGAAAGCAACGCGGATAATTGGACGCCGGTCCGATGAAAAACATCGGACCCACGGGCATGCCCATTTCCCGGTAAGCGTCGGTGAACACCTGATGCGCCTCGAGGATCGCCTCGCCCGTCATCGGGATAATCGGCGAAAACCACACGTGCCCGTAACTGCGCGCCCCGCCCACGCCGAAGACGGCGAGGTTCGGGATGCCCATGGCGACAGGAGTAGGAAACGGCAGCGATTCGCCAGCTTCCAGCGGAAAGCGCCGCAGCGGCCCTTCGCGGAATTTCACGCCGTCGATCGACGAAAACTTCTCCTGCGCATGTTCCCATTGCGCTGCCACGACGTTCGCCGGCCCGTAAAAGGGCAGCTCGACGCTCCAGTAGCCGAGATTATGTGCCTGCGCATATTGCTCCAGCTCCTGCGTCGACGGCCCCCCCGGCTTCGCATAGAGCGCCGCGAGCGCCGGGTCTTGCCGCGCGTAGGTCAACGGGCTCGCCACGTTCGTGGTGCCGAGGACGACGCTCGCATTCATCAGGTACGCCAGCGTCGCGACCAGCGGAATCAGGTCGTCGCGCCGGAAGACCGTGACCGTGCCGGTCAGGTACGCCTCCGGCTCAGGAAACAGCCATACTCCCATCTTCGTCACGATGCCCAGGCTCGATTGCGAAAACATCCCGTCGACGTACGGGCCGAACCCGTACTTGTACTGCTGCCAGGTTTTCGCGCCCGGCAGCGCGCCCATTCCCGTGCGCATCACCTCGCCATTCGGCAGCACCACTTCCATGCCGCACACAGCGTCGAAGTGGTCGCGCATCGGAGTGCGCCCGCCGCCCCGGTCGAGCGCGTTCCCCATCGGGCTGCCCCAGCCGGGGTCGGCGGGATCGATCCACACCTTGAGCTTGCGATCCTGGATGTAGCGGTACAAATCGAAATAGCTCACGCCCGGCTCGACTAGCGCGTAGGCGTTTTTCTCGTTCACTTCGAGAACGCGGTCCATGCGCTTCAAGTCGAGCACCATCGTCCCGGAAAGCAGCGGAGCAGCCCCGCCGTAGCCCAGATTCTTGCCGGTCGAAATCGTCCACAACGGAATTTTGTACTGGTTGGCGATCTTGACGATTTTCTGCACGCCTTCCACGCTGTCCGGCGCCACCGCCGCCGAGGGAATCGGCTCGTCTTCTTCGTGCCAGAAAGGCGAATAAGAATCGCGATAGAGATCGACGTCCTCGTCGGAAGAAAACACCCATTCCTTCCCGATCGCTTCCTCGAATTGCTTGAGCGCGTCCGAAAAATCCTTGGCGCTCAGGCCTGGTGGGAGTCGTCGCATCTAACGATCCGCCTCGATCTTCACGTTCGCGCCTTTCGCATGCGCTCCGGCCAGATCCCGGATTTCCCCGGCGAGAGAATGCCGTTGGGATCGAGCGCGTCCTTCAGCGTCTCGTGATAACGCCGCAGCGCGTGGTTGTTGAGGGAATACGTGCCCGCCACCGTGTCCATGAACGCGATGTGCGTCCGATATTCGCCCCAGCCGTGCTCCGCCCCGGCCTGCGCCAGCCGCTTGAAGACCTCGCGCGTCCTGCGGTTTTTCTCGACGTCGTGCTCGATCGGAAACCCGAACAGCAGCACGAACGACCGCGGAAAATACGACCACGGCAGCGCGAAAAACTGGTTCTTCGCCTCGACGCCCATCTCCGCGTACACCGCGCCGAACACCTTCAGCGACTCGAACACCGCCTCGCCCGTCATTGGGATGATCGGCGAAAATCCGATATGGCCGCTGCTTCCCTGCAGCAGCCCGAACACCGAAAGATCGGGAACGCCAAAGGCCACGCGCGGCACGCCGTCGCCTTCCCTCATTTGCAGTGGAAAGCGGTACGACTTGCCGTCCTTGAACGTCGCGCCCGGAATAGCCGAGAATTTCGCCTTCGCGAATTCCCATTGCGCGTCCACCACCTTCGCCGGCCCGTAGAAGTGCAGCAGGCAGCTCCAGTAGGCGAGATTCTTTTCGCGGCCCAGCTGCTCCATTTCCGCCACTGACGGGCCGCCCGGCATGTCGAGCATCTGGCCGCCTTGCGCGACGCGGTAATTGAGCAGCGGACTATCGAGCAGAATCGTGCTCTGCACGATCTGCGAATTCATCAGGTACGACAGCGTGTCGACGAACGGGATCAAGTCGTCGTGCCGCGGAACCGAAGCCGTCAGCTCGCGGTAAGCCTCCGGCTCAGGCAGCAGCCAAAAGCCCATTTTCGTGACGACTCCGAAATTGGACTGCGAGAAGATCCCGTCGACGTAGGGCCCGTAGCCGTAGCGATATTGCTGCCACGTTTTCGCACCCGGCAGCGCGCCCATGCCGGTCCTCACCACGTCTCCGTTCGCCAGCACCACTTCCATGCCGCAATGATTCGCCCAGTGGTCGCGCATCGGCGTCCGCCCGCCGCCGCGTTCGAGCGTATTGCCGATCGGGCTGCCCCATCCCGGATCGGGCGGGTCGATCCACACCTTCAGCCCGCGATCCTGAATGTAGCGATAGAGATCGAAGTAGCTGACGCCCGGCTCGACCAGCGCATACGCGTTCGCCTCATTCACCTCGAGGATTTTGTCCATGCGCTTCAGGTCGAGCACCACGCTGCCCGAAAGAAGCGGCGCCGCGCCGCCGTAAGCCAGATTTTTCCCGGTGGAAATCGTCCAGAGCGGAATCTCGTATTCGTTGGCGATCTTCAGAATTTTCTGAATCTGCTCCACACCGTCGGGAGCTACCGCCGCCGACGCGACCGGTTCTTCCGGCTCGTGCCAGAAGGGCGAGTACGCGTCGCGATAGAGGTCGGCGTCTTCCTCCGAGGAAAAGACCCATTCCTTGCCGATCGCCTCTTCGAATTGCCGAAGCGCTTCGGCGAAGTCCTTCTCGCTCAGGCCGGGTGGAACTCGCATCCACGCTCCCGTGTGGCTGGCATTGCCGCGCTACTGCTTGTTGTTCCGCGTGAGGTACGCCGCAATGGCGTCGAGATCGGCGTCGCTGATTTCGGTCTTGCGGAAGATGGGCATGATCGAGATGCCGTTTCGGACGTAGGTCTTGATCAGCGCAGCCGTGAGATCCGTGCGATCTGCCAGCAGCGCGGGCTCCGCTCCCTTGTATTTCGCTTGGAGCGCCATCGTCCCAGGCTCTCCCGGACCGGGTCCATGGCACATCGAGCAGTAATCCTGATACTGCACGTAGCCCTTCGGCTGGCCCTCGCCCGAGACGGTATGCCGCACCCACGCCGATTTCACGCGCTCGCCCCGTTCGCCCTGTTGCGAATCGCTCTGTGCGGGCGCCACCTGCGCCCCGAGAACCAAAGCGAACGCCGCAGCCGCAATTGCGCCGATGGCTTTCATGCTTTCGCGTCCTTTCGCAGGTGCTTCGGCCAGATGCCGTAGCGTCCCGCGGAGAGAATGCCGTTCGGATCGACGGCGTCTTTCAGCGTTTCGTGGAAACGCAGCAACGCGTGATTGTTGAAGGAGTACGTGTCCATCACCGCCGCCTGATGCGTGGGCGCGGTGCGGTATTCGCCCCAGCCGTGCTCGGCCGCGATCGCCACCATTTTCCGGAACGCCGCGCGATTCTTCTTGTTCGTTTCCACATCGTGCGTGATCGGAAAGCCGAAGAGGAAAATGAACGCCCGCTCCCAGTAGCAAGTCGGCAGGCTGAACGGCGGTACCGGCAACTCGAGCTCTTTCGCGGCCGCTCGGAACACGCGATTGGCCTCGAACACCGCGTCGGCCGTCCGCGGGATGATCGGCGAAAACCAGATGTGGCCCTGGCCGGGCGTGGGATTCGCCGCCGAACGCGCGCCGATTGAAAACATCTGCAAGCTCGGGATGCCGAATTGCGGCAAATTGAATTTGGCCTGCACCTCGGGCGTCAGCGGCAATTTATAAGCCCCAAGGTCCTTGAACTTGGCCCCCGGAATCTCCGCGAATCTTTCCTTCGCGAATTCCCAGTTGCCGGCGTTCCCCTGCGGCCCGCCATAGAAGCTCACCGTGCAGCTCCAGTGCGGGATGCCTTTCTTCGCGGCGTACGCGTCCATCGCGTCGGGATCGGGACCGCCCTCTCGCTCGAGCAGCGCCGTAAGCTCAGGATCGGGCACTGGCCCGCCCTCGCCCAGAGGGCCGCGCGCCAGCAGCGGGCTCCCGAAAAAGGGCATGCCGTTCGTGCAGCCCGTGTTCTCGAGGTAGCCGAGCGTGTCGATCAGCGGGCCCAGGTCGCTCCAGCGCGGCACCGTCACCTCGCCCGCGAGATACGAATCCGGCGCCGGGCACATCCAGAATCCGATTTTCGTCACCACTCCGAAATTCGACTGCGAAAAGATTCCGTCGATCCACGGGCCGAAGCCCGATTTGTACTGCTGCCAGGTTTTCGCGCCCGGCAGCGCGCCCATTCCCGTGCGCATCACCTCGCCGTTTGCCAGCACCACTTCCATCCCGCAATGCGAATCGAAGTGATTGCGGAATTGCGGCAGCAGGTAGCCGCCGCCGCGATCGAGCGAATTGCCCATCGGGCTGCCCCAGCCCGGATCGGGCACGTCCACCCACAGCTTGATTCCCTTTTCCTGGATGTAACGATACAGGTCGAAATAGCTGACGCCCGGTTCCACCAGGCAGTACGCGTTTCTCTCGTTGACCTCGAGTATCCGGTTCATCCGCTTCAGGTCGAGCACCACGCTGCCGGAATACGCGGGCGCCGACCCGCCGTAGCCGAGGTTCTTGCCCGTTGAAATCGGATAGATCGGAATCTTGTAGTTGTTGGCGATCCGGACGGCCTTCTGCACTTCCTCGACGCTGTCCGGCGCCACCGCCGCCGATGCCACGAGTTCGTCGGGCTCGCCCCAAAA
>DATJRU010000053.1:0-8812 GCA_035504455.1 Vulcanimicrobiaceae bacterium | reverse complement strand
CTCTTCCTGCACCGCGTGGTGGCCGACCTGCCAGCGGAAAAGCAGCGCATGCTCGACCGGCTGCACCGCTCCGATGAGGCGCTTGTCGGGCGTAAGGTGCTCGTCGTCGACGACGACGTCCGCAACATTTTCGCGCTCAGCAGCGTGCTCGAACGGCGCGGCATGACCGTGCTCACGGCCGGCACAGGCCGCGAGGCCATCACCACGCTGGAATCGACGCCGGACGTCGCCATCGTCCTGATGGACATCATGATGCCCGAAATGGACGGCTACGAAACGATGCAGGTGATCCGGCGCAACGCCTCTTTCCGCCGATTGCCGATCATCGCGTTGACCGCGAAGGCCATGAAGGGCGACCGCGAGAAGTGCCTGGAGGCCGGCGCTTCCGAGTATTTGGCAAAGCCGGTCAACACCGAACAATTGCTATCCGCTTTGCGCATGTGGCTCCATCGGTAAGCGAGAGAGACTCGACACAACAGAAGCCGGGAGGAGTGGCATGAGGGAGCAGGACAAGGTCAATATCTTGATGGTGGACGATCAGCCCGCGAAGCTGCTCAGTTACGAGGCAATCCTGGGCGAGCTCGGCGAGAATCTGATCAAGGCGAACTCTGGCCGCGAGGCGCTCGAATATCTGCTCAAGCTGGATATCGCCGTCGTCCTCATGGACGTCAGCATGCCGGAAATCGACGGCTTCGAGCTCGCCGAAATGATCCGGCAGCATCCGCGCTTCCAGACGACCGCGATCATCTTTATTTCCGCCGTCCACCTCACCGATCTCGACCGCCTGAAGGGATACGAGCGCGGCGCCGTCGATTACGTCGCCGTCCCGGTGATTCCCGAACTCTTGCGCGCCAAGGTCAGCATCTTCGCCGAGCTCCATCGCAAGACGAACCAGCTCAAGGTCCTCAACCGCGAACTCCGCCACCTTTCCGGCAGCCTGATCGCTGCGCAGGACGAAGAGCGGCGCCGCATCGCGCGCGATCTGCACGACGGCCTCGGCCAGGATCTTGCGGCTGCGAAAATGATCGCCGACAGCGTCTTCGGCCAGAGCCACATCCAGAATCCGACGAAGCAGGCGCTCGCCGACGTGAGCGCCCTCATCGAGCGCGCGATTCAGGAGGTCCGCAGCATCTCCTATTTGCTGCATCCTCCCCTGCTCGACGAAGTGGGCCTTCCGTCCGCGCTGCAGTGGTATCTCGAAGGCGTCACCAAGCGAACCGGCATCGAAACGTCGCTCGAATCAAAACCGACGGATTTTCCCAGGCTGTCTCCCGAGCTCGAGACGACCGTCTTCCGCATCGTGCAGGAAGCCCTCACCAACGTCTTCCGCCATTCGGGCGCCCGCAATGCCTGGGTGAAGCTGATCAAGGACGAGCAGCAGGTGATCGGCACTGTCCGCGACGACGGCAAGGGCATCTCCGATCGCACCGCGGAGTTTCAGCCGGACAGCATCGGCGTCGGCATCGGAGGAATGAGGCAGCGCGTGAAGGAATTCGGCGGCGAACTCTTGATACGCAATGCGAATCCGGGAACCGTGCTGGAAGTGGTGATTCCGCTCACGACCACCGCGGCCCGCTTCGAAACATCCCCGGCGACGATGAGCTAACGGCGGCGATCGCCGAAAACTCGCTGAATTCCGTCGCGAACCTAATCGCTCCCGCCGTAGTTTTTCTTGAGAATCGCAGCCACGATCATCACCAGTGCGACCAGCCGCACCAGGTATATCCAGGGGCTGCTTTCATTCGGCTTGGCGAAAAACAACAATGCGGTCCGATCGAGCGCCTGAATCAGGAAGAACGCGGCAAAAGCCAGAAACAGGACGTCCCGCGTGCTTCTCCAGAATTTCAGGAAGAACAGCGCGGCCGCTAGGGAGGCCGTCGCGATCACGCCGAGCAGAAATGCTTCGAGTGGCGTCATCGGCTCTCCCAGACCAGGCCGTAGAGGAGCATGGCCATCGAGACGGTGGTCGCGCAAAGCCGGTACAGAAAAAGATCGACCGACGGAAGGAGGATCAGATCGACGAAGACGAGCGCGCCCGTAATGGCGAGCCCCGCAAAGCAGAGGCCGCTCCAGAGCAGAAGCTTTCTCTTCCCGCGGGCGTATCCCCGCAGGAGCAAGATCGCGCATAGCGCGCTCGTAAGCGCCTCCAGGATGTAAACGGCTTCGGCCATGTCACTCTTTCTCCTTCTTGAAGCGGAAAGCGCGCGCGAAATCCCGGACCGCCGAAGACGCCTTCGAGTGGATCATCGTAGAGATGCGCACGACGTGTTTGCGGTAGGTCGCATCGAGCAGTTCAATGGTCCGTTCTCTTTCGGGCGATTTTTCGTTGTAGTAATACTGCTCCGCCGTTCCTGGGAACGGTGAGATCAGATCTTCTCGGGTCAAATCTTGCAGGAGGGCGCGCGCTGCATCAGGCTCGGTATACAGGCGCTTGGCAAGATCTTGCGCGGACCACTTCGACGGGCGGCTGTTCCAAATCAACAGTAGCGCCTCAAGATGCGGAACGCTCTCGATTTTGTCGGCTAGGAACCGATAGACTTCACGCTCTTGTAGAGATTCTTCCGTCACTGCCCGCGCGCCGGGAAAATCCCAGCAATTCCCCCACGAAGCCTAACACACGCGTCTGCAGTAGTGCCGACGAAATCCGGAAAAAATCGTGCCGGCCTTCCCCAACGCCCGCCGAAAGTCGCCGCTGATTTCAGTCCGCCGGCGCCTCCCCCAGCTTTGGGACGCTGCGCCCGCGCTTGCGCTTCCAGACATAATCCTTCCGCACCTTCTCCTGATGTTTTTTCGCCTGCACGTCGATTTCGGCGAACGCCGCCTTCGCGGCGCCGAGCACGTCTGTGCCGTGCCCCGTGGCGTGTAGCTTTCCCGTGGGCAGCGCCAGGTGCAAAGCGAAGTCGAAGCCCGTTTTGCGCGGCGCCTCTTCCAGCGATGCATGAAGCTGGAGCGACGTCTGGTCGTATCGCTTCAACAGCCGTTGCAGTTTTTCGACCTGGTGCGAAAACTCCGTTTCAATTGCTTCCCGGAAACGTGCATCGATTTGACTGTAGGTGATTTTCATTTGGGGACCTCGCGTTCTCGAACTGAAGATTAGAAAGGGGCATAACGCCGGCGGCAATTTCAGAATAGTCCCTCGCGCGGGCGGTTGCAAATGGCGTTTCCACCGCCGCACGGGAATTTCCGGATCGGTCGCGATACCGGTACCGCCCGATTGACACTCGCGCGCGAGCCGTCATACGCTCGTTACGATTCGAGCGCCCGATCGATCGTTGCCTCCTCCGCACAAATCGCCCAGCGCCGCGCCCGTGCCGCACTCCGGCCGGACCCTTATCGGTCCCGCGGGCTGGTCATATTCCGACTGGAGCGGCATCGTCTATCCCTCTCCGCGCCCGCGCGCCTTTCACGAAGCCGCGTACCTTGCCGAGTTTTTCGACACGATCGAGATCAACACCTCTTTCTACAATCCGCTTCGCCCGGAGCTCGCCGCGCAATGGCTCGACCGCGTCTCCGCGAATCCTCGTTTCCTCTTCACGGCGAAGCTCTGGCAGAAATTCACGCATGAAGAGGATGCAACCGCCGAGGACGTGAAGGCAGTCCACGCCGGCTTCGAGCCCCTGCATCGCGCCGGCCGGCTCGGCGCCGTGCTGCTGCAGTTCCCTTTTTCGTTTCATAATACGCCCGAAAATCTCGCGCGCCTCGGCCGCATCCTCGGCGATTTCAGCGATTATCCGCTGGTCGTCGAAGTCCGGCACTCGTCCTGGGCGCAACCGGAGTTCTACCATTTCCTCCATCAGCGCCACGCGGGGATCTGCAACATCGATCAGCCGGTCATTGGCCGCTCGATCAAGCCGGGCGAACGCGCCACCTCCGCCGTGGGCTACGTCCGCCTTCATGGCCGCCGCCACGACACGTGGTTCAGCGACGATCCCGAGCTTCCGAGCCACGAGCGCTACAACTATCTCTACAGCCCCGAAGAACTCGAGCCTTGGGCGCAGCGCATCCGTCACGTCGCCGCGCACGCGGACAACACGTTCGTCGTCACCAACAATCATTACGAAGGGAAAGGCGTGGTCAACGCGCTGCAGCTCCTCCAGCTTTTGAACGGCGACAAAGTGAAAGTCCCCGAAACGCTGCGCCATCGCTATCCGCAGCTCGAATCGATTGCCGACGCGCCGCCGCAGGAGCCCACTCTTTTCCCGCTACCGCCGCCGTAGCTCGCGGGCAGGCGCAGGAGCGCGGAAGCGCATTCGAGCGGGCGCACCGGTGCGTTTGCGCGTGTCGAGATTCGATTTGGCTAAATGAAAGAGAAAGCTACTTCTTGAAGAGGTCTTCGAAGGCTTTGCGTGCGTCGTTGGGCCGTGCGGCGGTCGTTGCTGCGACCGGAGCAGCGCTCGCGTAATTCACTGGCGACGTATCTTTTTCGATCGTGACCCTGAAATCGAAAAACTTGCAATCGTTCTTCGCGTCCTTCTTCGAAACTCTCTCCGTAATCGGCTGCGTGCACTCGAACTGCTTGCCCGTATCGAAATGCACGCACTGCTTGCAGCTGTGCAGCTCGAACTGGCAGCGCGGGCATTGCGAATTCAGGTCGAATCCCGGCGCCAGCACGGCTCCGCAATTCGAACATCGTGCGCGCGACACCGTACCGACCATTCGCGGCGTCCGCGGCCCCAGCATATCCTGCTTGGGGCGCGGCGGCTGCGGCGGCCGCTCGGCGTGCTCGGACCGCTCGCGCTTCTTATCTTCCGCGTCGCGGTCGCGGTAACCCCTTTGCCTATACTTCCGCTCCATGAATACCTCCTGGGGGGATTGTTCCCATCATACTCTGAAACAGGGCCTATACATCTCCTTCTTCAGCGAACGTGTAAAACGGTAATGAATTCTCCGCGAGCCGCATCCGATCCTCCTACCCCGCGAGAGATGCCTGCGCTCGCTTCGCCCAAACCTTGGACAGCCCTTCGAACGCCAAGTCCGCCTGGATAAACTTTCGCGGCTCGCCGAATCCCGCGAGAATCTGCTCCGCGGCCAGGTACCCGCTGCGCACGGCGCCCTCCATCGTGGCCGGCCAGCCCGTCTGCGTCCAATCGCCCGCAAGGAACAGGCCTTCCACGCCGATCTTCTGCGCGGGGCGCCACTGGTCCACGCCCGGTTCGGGAGAAAATGTCGCCCGCACTTCCTTGATTACCGTGGCCTTCTCCAGCTTCGCTTCGCGCGCCGCCGGCAGCACTTCCTCCACCTCCCGGCGGCAGAGGTCGATGATCTCCTGCCGCGAGCGCGGCACCAGATCGTATGACGCGCTGATGACCAGTTGCAGATACTGCCCTTTCGCAGGGCCATCGCCGTTCGTGCCGGCATGTGCGTAAAGCACTGACTTATTGAAAATCCACTGCGTCGTGTGGTCGAGCAGCGCCAGAAACGGCTCCTTCATCACCACCCGGTCGAACCACAAGTGCACGCCGGTGATCGGCGATGTCCGGATGTGCTTGAGGCCCGCGAGCATCCCGCCCTCTTCGCCCAGCTCGGCCGGCAAAAGCCCCAGGAGCACATCGTGCGGCACGGCCGCCACGCACGCGTCCGCCGCAACCTCCGTCCCGTCTTCCAGCACCGCGCCCGCAAAACGACCCTCGCGCAGCCGAATCTCTTTCACCCCGCAGCGGAGCCTTACTCCCCCGCCCTTGCGCACGATCGCTTCGCGGCAGCCCTCGTACAGTTCCGCCAGCGGCACCGACGGAATCCCCACGCGATACCCTTGGCGGCTTCCCAGGAACGCCTTCCAAAAAACATCGATGCCGTATCGCGCTTCCATCCGCGCGAGCTCTTCGTCGAGCGCGCTCACCAACACCACGCGCCAGAACCTCTCGATCGCATCCGGCGTCTGCCGCATCCGGTGCAGCCAGTCGAGCATGCTGACGCCGCTGGTATCGCGCGGCCTTCCGCCGGTCCAGGCAATCGCCACGAGCGCCTTGGCGATTCCCGCTTTGTCGTCGAGGCCCAGCGCGCCGAAACCGGCGAACGACGGCGCCATGTGCAGCGGAGGCGGCAGCGCCGAAGCTGCGATCGTCGAGCGGCGCCCTTCGCGGTCGGCGAAATAGAGCCGGTCGTAGAACCGGATCTTGCCGTCGGCGCCCGCCCGCCGATAGAAATCGGCGAGGTTCGTGCAGCACCCCAGCGTCACGTGCTGGCAGTTATCGACTTCGCTTCCGTCCGGAAGCGTATAAGACGTGGCCCGCCCACCGAGGTGCGGACGTTTTTCAAAGAGCCGGACTTTAACTCCCGATTCAGCCAGCGCGACGGCGCAGGCCAGGCCCGCCAGCCCGCCGCCGATCACCAGAACGCTTTGCGAGAACATCCCTTTTCCACCCGATGCGTGCGGTCACGAGGTACTGGAGCTTCTCGGTGCTCGACAGGGAGACGCGAGAGGAAAATACGTCGAATCCGCGCTCTTCGATGCGCGCGAGAAGAGTGCTGTACGTCCGAATCAGGGCCGCGAGCGTAGCCCGGCTGTCCGCGTCCACCTGATTCACCAGCGGCGCGCCTTCTTCGTAGAGCCGCCACGCGCGTTCCGCTTCGAAGGCCAGCAAGCTGCGGAGCCCGGCGGTCACCGGTCCCGGCAGATCTTCCGCAACACACCCGAAACGTTGGATGTCGTCTCCGGGCAGGTAGGTTCGGCCCATCTCGTAATCGGCGCGAACGTCGCGAAGGATATTCGTGAGCTGGAACGCCAGGCCGAGCCGCTCGGCCAGGTCCGGCGAGCGCGGATCGCGGAAGCCGAAGACGTACAGGCACGTGAGCCCGACGGTGCCCGCCACTCGGTAGCAATATTCCGAAAGCCGGTCGAACGTCGCGTAAGACGTGACCGTCAAATCCATCTCCGCGCCCGATATCAGGTCGTGGAAGTAGCGTGTCGGAATCTCGAACCGCGCGATCGTATCGGCCAGCGCCGGCAGAATGGCGTGCGCGGAAGTATTGCCGCCTACGGCTTCGTCAAGTTTCGCCCGCCATTGCGCCAGCCCTCGCCGCTTGGATTCGAGGTCGCCCGCTTCGTCCGAGACGTCATCTACAAGCCGCATGAACGCGTACAGCGCGCACAGGGCTTCGCGCTTCGGCTTCGGCAAACCGAAAAACGCAAGGTAGAAGCTGCTGCGCGACGCCCGCGCAATCCTGCTGCACTCCGCATACGACGCTCGCACCGCCTCCGAGTCGCCCGGCGCCCTAACCGCCGAAGCGCGTTCCACTGGCTGCATGCTCGCGCCGCCGGTAGCCGCCTGCGGTATGCCGCTGCCGTCTCCGCCCTCTCCGCGCGTGAACGCCCGCCGCGCAAGCGCGCCGGCAAGCAGTCCAGCTTGCTTCAGCTTCGAAATCGAGGGACGCCGCTCGAGTGTGTTGTATCCCGATTCTTCAATCGCATCGAGGACGGCCATGCCCCCGCGGCTGAAAAGCTCGATATCGACGCGCAGGATCCCTTCCAAGCTTTCCGCCAAAGGCAGCCCCGCCGCAAACAGCTCCCGCGTGCGAGCGATCAGCGACTTCATCAGCGCCACGTAGCGCTGATCGAAACGCCGCCCGGTAATGTCCGCCTCGGTCAGCCCGTGCGCGGCGATCGCGTCGAGCGGAATATAGATGCGCCCTTTTTCGAGGTCGCGCGACACGTCCTGCCAGAAATTCGCAAGCTGCAGCGCCGTGCAGGTGAAATCAGAAAGGCGCTGCCGCTCCGCGTCGCGATAGCCGCAAAGATAGAGCACCAGCCGGCCGACCGGATTCGCGGAATAAACGCAGTAGCCGAGCACATCGTCCCACGTGGCGTAGCGCCGCACCACCTGGTCCTGCCGGAATGCACGCAGCAAATTGCTGAATGGCTCGACCGGAATGTCCTTCGCGCGAATCGTCTCGCGAAGCGCGACAAGCACCGGATGCGACGGCTGGCGGCCCGCCTGGTAGATCAGTCGAAGCTCGCTCTCCCATGCGTCGAGCAATTCCAGCGCCCGCGCGCGATCCGCCACCTCGTCGCCCAAATCGTCCGACCAGCGGCAGTACGCGTAGACGTTATAAAAGTGCTGGTGGAGATGGCGCGGCAGCAGCCACGACACCACGTTGAAGTTCTCGTAGTGATGCGTCGCCAGCCAGCGCGTGTATCGCTGGGCTTCTTCCGCACCGCATCCTTGCGCGGGGAGATGGCGCGCAATCTCTAACTCAGGTGTTGGCAGCATGAAAACCTAACGCCGGGGACAGCGCTCAGGGGATGACGGCCGTCTTCAGCTCGCCGTTCCGGTTCTTCATATGCTCGAAGACACGAGGAAGGTCCGCGAGCGGCACTTCTCCGGTAATGAAATCACGGGCGCGAATCTCGCCGCGCGCGATGGTGTCCAGCGCTTCGCGGATGAATCGCGGCGTGTGATGGAACGTCGATTTGATGGTGATCTCGGAATAGTGCAGCATCCACGGATCGATCTTCACTTCGGTTCCCTTCGCGCAGCCTGCGAAGAGGTTCACCGTGCCGCCCTTGCGCACCATTTCGAGCGCCCACTGCCAGGTAATCGGCTGCCCGGCCGCTTCGATCACTGCATCGGCGCCGCGACCGCCTTCGGTCAACTCGCGCACCCGGCTCACGGGATTATCCATCTCAGAGACGTCGAATGCGGCGTGCGCGCCGAATCGCTCGGCCGCCTGCTTGCGCACCGCGCGCCGCGCCACGGCAATCACCTTCACCTTGCGCTGCGAAAGAATCCGGATGAACTCGAGCCCGATCGGCCCGCAGCCGATCACCACTACCGTGTCGCCCGCCTTGATGCCCGTCTCATGGATTCCGCGC
>DATJRU010000052.1:0-27974 GCA_035504455.1 Vulcanimicrobiaceae bacterium | reverse complement strand
GCATGTACTGGCCGCGCCGCCGCGCCAGCTTTACTGCATCGGAGAACGCGAGCGCGCCTGCGGCCACCAGTGCCGAATACTCGCCGAGGCTGTGCCCGGCGACCAAATCGGGCGTCACGCCGTGCTTTTCGAGCGCGCGATACGCGGCCACAGAAACCGTAAGGATAGCAGGCTGCGTGTTGGCGGTGAGCTTGAGTTCTTCTTCGGGGCCTTCAAAGCAAAGCTTCGAGAGCGGAAAGCCGAGCGTCGCGTCGGCTTCCTGGAAGACGGCGTGCGATTCAGGAAAATTCGCGTCGAGGTCCCGGCCCATGCCGGGATATTGCGAGGCCTGGCCGGGAAAAAGGAATGCAATCTTGCTCATGACGGTTGCGTTTTCCGCACGATCAGCCGCGCGCCAGCACGGCGGCGGCGGCGGAAAGCTCCTGTTCGATTTTCTCGTTGACGCGCGAGCGGCAGAGTTCCGCCGCCACGCGAATGGCGTTCTTCACGGCATTGGGATTCGACCGGCCGTGCCCGATCACGGTGATGCCCTTCACGCCGAGCAGCGGCGCGCCGCCGTATTCGGAATAATCGGTGCGCTTGCGGAAATCGTCGAAGGCGCGCTTCGAGAGCGCGTAACCGAGCTGCGACGTGAGGCTGCTCTTGATCGCTTTCTTCAACATGCCCCCGATGTGCTCCACCACGCCTTCGCTGATCTTCAGCGCGATGTTGCCGATGAAGCCGTCGCAGACCACCACTTCCACATTGCCGCGGAAGACGTCGCGGCCCTCGACGTTGCCGGTGAAATTCAGCGACGTCTGCTTCAGCAGCGCACCCGCTTCGCGCGTCAGTTCGTTGCCCTTCATTTCCTCTTCGCCAATGGAAAGAAGAGCGACGCGCGGGCGCTTCACGCCCCAGATCGTGCGGTAGTAGATTTCGCCCATCACGGCGAATTGCTCGATCTGCTCGGGCTTGGAGTCGACGTTCGCGCCGACGTCCAGAATGATGGAAACCTTTTCCTTCATGTTCGGGAAAGCCACGGCCAGCGCTGGGCGATCTACGGAAGGCAGCGTGCCGAGAACGAAGCGCGCGACCGTCATCACGGCGCCCGTATTGCCGGCGCTGACGAGCGCGTCCGCCTTGCCGTCGCGCACCAGCCGCGCCGCCACGTGCAGCGAGCTTTCCTTTTTGCGGCGGAAGGCATGCGAGGGAGAATCGCTCATCGTCACCACTTCGGTGGCGTTCACCACCTCAATGGGCAAATGTTCGCTGCGCTTGTGGCGCGCCAACTCCTGCCGGACGATCTCCTCGATGCCCACCAGGACCACGCGCACCCCCAGCTCGCGCGCGGCCAGGATCGCGCCTTCGACCTCGGCGCGTGGCGCATGATCTCCGCCCATGGCATCCAGTGCGATGATTATCATCTTTGCTCCAGGGAGCGCATTGCAGACAGCCAGGCGGGGGAAACTTAGGCCGTCTTGGCCGACGTGTCAATCACTTCGCGGCCCTTGTAGTGGCCGCACTTGGGACACGCCCGGTGGGGCAGCTTCTTTTCGTGGCAGTTCGGGCACTCGGCCAGGGACAGCGCATGGAGATGATCGTGGGCGCGCCGTGTGGACGTGCGCCTCTTCGAATGGCGTCGCTTTGGATTGGGCATTCTGCTCCTCGTGACAGGCCGCGACTCACACGGCAGCCTGAATGGAATATCCAGTGTATCGTCTTATTGCTTCTTGAACCAGTCCTGCTTGAGGCGCGCCAGAGGGGCGAGCCTTGGATCGCCGCCGTTTTTCTCGCAGCGGCACTCTTCGTTGTTGAGGTTGGCGCCGCAGTGGGGGCAGAGGCCGCGGCAATCGCTCGAGCAAATCACCTTCATGGGAATCGCGAGGTTCACCTGCTCGGCCAGGACGTCCGCTAGAAACAGGCCGTCTCCCTCGAAGAAAGCGATCTCTGTGTCGCCCGACGCGAGGCGCACTTCATCTTCCTTGGCGATCGAGTTCATCGGGCGGTAGAAGAGGTCGAAGTCGCGGCTGATTTCCTCGACCACTGTGTCGAGGCAGCGCGCGCATACCAGCTCGATCCGGGTGTGGAGGTTGCCGTAGACGCGGATTTGCCCGTCGATAAGTTCTGCCGTTGCACGCACTTCCAGTGGTTCGACCTGGCGGAATTCGCCGGAATGGAAGTCGATCGTGCCCGGCGCATAGCTCTTCCGGATGCGGATCTTTCGGACTGCGAGTTCTTTCACATCCAGAAACATCTGATTTTCCCCGAACGCGAGACACTTAAACTTCATTATATGTCGCTTCAAGGCGCTGTCAAGGAAGCCCGGAATAAACGTGCGACGAGGCTACGCGCAAGTTACTCCGGGACGGCCGAAGCCGATGCGTAACGGTACTAGGGAACCGGCGACACGCTGGCGCCGAGCAGTTCGCGGCACTGGCGAAGCAGAAAATGGTCGGTCATGCCGGCAATGTAGTCGCAGACGACCCGGTGGCGCGGCTCATTCTGTGCCAATTCGGCGTATTGCCGTGGCATTCGTTCAGGGTGTTCCAAAAAGAAACAGAAGAGCGCGTCCAGCGCGGCAACCGACCGGTCGCGATCCTCGGAAATGGCCGGGTGCGAATAAACGTGCGCGCCGAGAAATTGCTTGAGGCGCGCGTTCCGCGCGGCGACCTCGGGCGAAAGCGCGACGAGGCGGTGCAGGTGGCGGCGCACGTCGTCGGTATTCCGGGCGCCCGCCGCTTCGACCTGCCGCCGGGTGTTGTCAATCAGGTCGGTCGCCAGCAGGTCCAGAATCTGTTTCAGGGCTTCATTGAATTTGAGTTTCCGCGGCCCGCTGGGGTGGCTGCGTTCGACGTTGGCATACGCTTCGTCGAAGAGCGGCACCTCCGCGCGCAGCCTTTCGAAATCGAGAAGGCGCGCTTCGAAGCCGTCGTCGAGATCGGCGGTGTTGTAAGCGATTTCGTCGACCAAATCGATGAGCTGCGCTTCGAGGGGCGGGCGTTCGTCGAGAAGATATTCGGCCAGCGCGGGAAATTCGGCGGCGGAATAATCGCGCGAATGCTTGATGATCCCTTCGCGCGCCTCGAACGTCAAATTCAGACCCGGAAAATCGAGGTAGCGCTGCTCGAACTGTTCGACGATGCGCAGCGCGTGCAGATTGTGGTCGAAGCGGTCGCCGTGCTCGCGCATGCGCGCGTCGAGGCGGCGCTCGCCGGCGTGGCCGAAGGGCGCGTGGCCGATGTCGTGGACCAGCGCGAGCGCCTCGACCAGATCCACATTCAGTTCGAGCGCTCCCGCCACGGTGCGCGCGATCTGCGAGACCTCGATCGTATGCGTGAGCCGGTTGCGGAAATGATCGGAGAAGCGCGTGGTGAAGACCTGCGTCTTCGCTTCCAGGCGGCGGAAGGCGCGCGAGTGGATCACGCGGTCGCGGTCGCGCGCGAAGTCGTTGCGGTAGGGATGCGGCTGCTCGGGAAAGCGACGGCCGCGCGATCGCCGCACGTCCATGGCGTAGGGTGCGAGCGGCATGGCTGTCATTTTAGTGTATCGGGGCCGGCGGAGCTATCTTTGCCGGCGGCCTGCGCAGGGCGCGCGGATCAGGACTTGCCGCCGAGCAGCGCGAGCGCCTGGTCGGCCTGCTCGGCAATCGGCGTATCCGGGTACTCGGCTTTGACCTGCGCGTAGAGCTTCGCAGCCTCGGTGGGATTCTTGACGCTGTAGTGCTGCGCCAGCGCCATCATGGCCACCGGCTTCGGCACCAGGATGCTGGGCTTGGCGATCAGGCCCTCGTAGAGTTTCACGGCTTCGTCGCTCTTGCCGGAGGTGTCGTCGATGCGCGCGAGTTCCAGCTGCGCGAGCGAAGCGACTTCGGTGTCGCTGCTGCTCGTCAAATCCTGCAGCGACTTCTGGGCATCCGAAACCTTGCCGGTCTTTTCGTAGCTCAACGCGGCGTAGTAGCGCGCGAGCTGGCCGGGATGCGTCCCCGGGTATTTCGACGCGATGTCGGCAAACTGCTGCGCGGCCGTGGTGAACTTCTGGTTGTCGCTCGCATAGGACGTCTCGCCGGGCGTCGGCGGCGTCCCCACGGGGGCCTGGAACACTTTCATCGCGCTGTCAAAGCCGGCCGCCGCTTTCACGGTCTCGCGCTCGGTGTAGGTTTTCCAGCCGAAAATACCCAGCGCGACGACGATCGCGGCGGCCAAAATGTAGATGGTGAGCTGCTGGTGCGAAAGCAGTGCATCCGCGCCGTGCTGCAACGTTTCGCGTACTTCATCTTTCTTCAGCTGTTTGCGAGGGATATGCTGTGGCAAATCTTAGCTCCAACTCGAATTTCGAATCGTAAATCGTATCACAAAGCTCGCGGCAAGGCTCGACGAGGGCACACGTCCAGCGACTGCGCCCAAGATTCAGGGAGTCGCATTGGCTAGGAGAAAGTCCCAAGCGGGCAGACGCCGGGACCGAAAACCCGCCTCGCGCTAAACCTTCGTCACATTTTCTGCCTGGAAGCCCTTGGGGCCCTGGCGGACCTCAAACTCCACAAGCTGGCCTTCGTTCAGCGATTTATACCCATCCATCTGGATGGCCGAGAAGTGAACGAAGACGTCTTCTCCCGACTGACGTTGAATGAAACCATACCCCTTGGACGCATTGAACCACTTGACCACACCCTGTTCTCGAGCCAACGGTGTTTACTCCTCGTGAGTGGAATCCCGACTCAGGTGATAGCAACGCCGGTCGCTTACGCGGCCCGTGGAGTAGCTTTGGGCCGACGTTCCCCATCAGCGGCGTTACCGCGCCCCGATCAGCGGCGGGATTCTTGCACAAACCGAATTCGATTGTCCAGAGTTTGAAAGCGCAGAAAATCAGGAAAGCAGAGGGGTTGCCGTTACGCCTGCTTGGAATACCAAGCTAGTGGGCGCCGTTGCCGGCGACGCGAGCGGGCAGCTTCTTCACCATCACGAGTTCCGCTCCCCCGCAGGCGCCGCGCTGCACGATGAAATCGTCCATGAACGCTTTCATCAGAAACAGTCCGCGGCCGGAGGTGCGCAGAAGGTTTTCCTCGGCAAGCGGATCGGGCACGTCCGTTAGCTCGAAGCCCTGTCCTTCGTCGCACACGTGAACGATCATCCGGTCGGGCTCGAATTCGACCGCTAGGCGAATTTTCTTGGTGCGGTCCTGGCGGTTCCCGTAGTTGTAGGCGTTGATCACGCCTTCGCGCACCGCCATGCCGAATTTGTGGACGTCTTCCTCGGTGAAGCCGGCCGCTTCGGCCACCCGCTGCACGATGTTTTCGGCCAAGTCCACGCTTTCAAGCAGCGTGTCGAGCGTCACTTCCAGCTTGGATGCCTTGGTCGCCATAAAATCCCCAGGATGCCCCCAGTGAATGACGCTGATATGGGTATCACACCGCCCGCAAACGCGTCAATCATGGTGGAGTGGTAACGCCGCGGGGAAAATCACGTAGCAGCGGCTCCGGACCAGTATGTACGATCCAGCGTGCGGTACTGGATCGCCTCGCTCAAGTGCTTTGGTTCGATGGACGGCACGCCTTCGAGATCGGCGATCGTGCGCGACACTTTCAGGATGCGGTCGTGGGCTCGTGCGGAAAGCCCCATCCGAGCAATCGCGTTTTCCAGGAGCTTCTCCCCTTCCGCGCTGATCGCGCAGTGCTTGCGAATCAGCCGCGGCGGCATCTGCGAGTTCGCGTAGAGCTTTTTCTCGCCGCGGTAGCGCTCGAGCTGGATCTCTCGCCCTCGCAGCACGCGCTCTCGCACGCACGCCGAGCTTTCGATCTCCACGTTGCCCCGCAGTTCCTTGTACTTCACCGCCGGGACTTCGATATGGATGTCGATGCGGTCGAGCAACGGCCCGGAGATCTTCGAGACGTAGCGCTGGATCTGCGGCGGGGAGCAGTGGCAGTCGCGCGTCGCGTCCCCGAAAAAGCCGCAGGGACACGGATTCATCGCCGCGGCCAGCATGAAGCGCGAAGGAAAGCTGACGGAAAGCGCCGCGCGCGCAATCGTGACGCAGCCATCCTCCAGCGGCTGCCGCATCACCTCCAGCACGTTGCGCTGGAATTCCGGCAGCTCGTCGAGAAAGAGCACGCCGTTGTGGCCGAGCGACACTTCTCCCGGCCGAGGGATCGCTCCGCCGCCGATCAGGCCTGCGTCGCTGATGGTATGGTGCGGCGAGCGAAACGGCCGCGTGCCCACCAGGCCGCGTGAGTCCTCGAGCAGCCCTGCGACGCTGTGAATGCGTGTGGTCTCGATCGCTTCGTCGAGCGACATCGGCGGCAGAATCGTCGGGATGCGTTTCGCCAGCATGGTCTTGCCGGCGCCCGGCGGCCCGATAAATAGAATGTTGTGGCCGCCGGCGCAGGCCACTTCGAGGGCGCGCTTGGCTGCCATCTGCCCGCGGACGTCGCGCAGATCGACGCTGTATTGCCCCGCTTCGGCCAGCATCATAGATGTATCCACAGTTACCGGCTGAAACGATTCCGGCGCGTTGATCAGATCGGCGGCTTGCGGAAGCGATTTGACCGGGAAGACTTGGATGCCCTCGACCACCGCCGCCTCGCGCGCATTCGCTTCCGGCACGACGACTTTGCGAATGCCGCGTTCGCGCGCCGCCAGCGCCGCCGAGAGAGCGCCGCGCACCGAGCGCACGCCTCCGTCCAACGAGAGCTCGCCGAGGAACACGTAATCGTCGAGGATTTTGCCGAAAAACGTCCCCTGGCAGCCGAGAATCCCCAGCGCCATGGGCAAATCGAACGCCGACCCCTCCTTGCGGATATCCGCCGGAGCCAGATTCACGGTGACATAGTTATTGAACGGGAAGTCGAAGCCGCAATTCCGCACCGCGGACTTGATGCGTTCCCGGCTTTCCTTCACGGCGATGTCGGGCAGGCCGACCACATTAAAGCTGCCTTCATACGCCTGCGTAACGTCTACCTCGACTTCGACGAGGTAGGCGTCGATTCCGAACACGGCGGCGCTGAAGGTTTTGAAAAGCATTCCGGGACAAGGTTGGGACCTTGAGCCGCAGAATGTACCCCAAATCGCCACGGATAACGATTGCGGAAACTACGCATCCGATAGCGATTCTTCGAAGCCGGAACCTTCCTTCTTTTCGGCTTTTTCGAGCTCCTGGCCTTCGAAGATTTCGCCGCATTCGAGGCATTCCACGTAGCGCGCGTCGTTGTCCTTGGCGATGAGCTGGGTCCGCTGATGCTTGCAGCTGCGGTTCGAAGAGGGGGGCATATCCATCAAACTCTAGGGCAGTATAGCACCGGCCTTCAAAGGTCAGGCTCCGCGGCGGCCAAGCGGAGTTGACAAAGCGCCGGATTGCCACTATCAGTCATTCGGCGGGGTATTCGGAAAGGGGCGTTTTGGCGGCCAAGACGATCTTGCAGAAGCGCGTAGGCGGCCTGCTGTTCTACGGCCTGGTGATCCTCGTGGCCTACGCCGTCTATCTGGTATTTGCGCCGTTTATCGTTCCGCTGGCGTGGGCGGCCGTGCTGGTGGTCGTCACCTACCCGGCCTACCAGTGGCTCGAGCGACGCATGCGTCCCACGACCGCCGCGCTCCTGGCCACCACCGCCATCACCCTGGTTCTGATCGTTCCCACCGTATTGGTGATGATCGCATTCGTCCGCCAGGGAGTGGAGGCGGTGCAGTCGCTTCAATTCTCGATCGCCTCCGGCCACCTCACCTGGCTTTCCGACGTGTGGGATCGCCTGCAGGATCGCTTTCCGTCGCTCGGCAGCGACGACGTGGCCACCGCAATTCATCGCTACACGGAAGCGGCCGCCGCCTTCGTCGCCGCCAAACTCGGCACCATCCTCAAAAACACCGCCGTCTTTCTGTTCCACCTTTTCGTGACGATCCTCGCCATGTTCTACCTGTATCGCGACGGCGACTCGATGGCCGAGCGCCTGCGCCAGGTGCTGCCCTTGGATACCGCTCAGGGCGACCGCATCCTGGGCGACGCTCAGGAGCTGATTTTCGCGAGCGTCACGTCCAGCCTCGCGGCCGCCGTCGTTCACGCTCTCCTGGGAGGCTTCGCATTCGCCGTTACCGGGATTAAGGCGCCTCTCTTCTGGGGCGTGATGATGGGTTTCTTTTCGTTCATCCCGGTGGTCGGCTCGTCTCTCGTCTGGGTTCCGGCCGCCGTCAGCCTGATGATCGGCGGTCATTTCGGTCGCGGAATTTTTCTCGTGATTTTCTGCGCGGTGATCGTGGGTCTGGTGGACAATGTCATGCGCCCGTGGCTGATCAGCGGGCGCGCCGAGCTCGGCGGCCTTCTGGTTTTCATCAGCGTGCTCGGCGGAATCAGCGTTTTCGGACTGCTGGGAGTCGTGCTCGGCCCGATCGTCGTGGCAACCGCAGCCAGCCTGCTCGATCTGTACGCTCCTTCCGAGTTGGGTGGAAACAGTTCCTCCAAGGCCGGTGGGAAGCGACGAAAGGCCGTGTTAGAGTAGCGCCCCTCGAACAACCCGTGACCGACCGAATGCCCAAGAACTCCAAGCCGAATCACTCAGGACTGCCGCCGGCGAAGCTGCGCTGGCGCTGCGACCCCGCGCGCATCCCCTTCGAAACCACGGCGGACGTCGAGCCCTACTCGAACGACCTCGGACAGGAACGCGCGTTGCGCGCACTCCGCATGGGCGTCGAGCTCACCGCCTCCGGCTACAACCTCTTCGTCTGCGGCCTTTCCGGCACGAGCCGCGGCGGCATGATCGTGCGCATGATCGAGGAAATGCAGCCTCAGACGGAACCCGCGCCCGACCGCTGCTACGTCAACAACTTCAAGAATTCCGACCGGCCGCGCCTTCTCACGCTCCCTCGCGGCCAAGCCAACGCCTTCCGCAAGGAAGTAGAGTCGGGAATCGACTTCCTGCGCCGCCGCATCCCGCAGGTCTTTGAAGGCGAGCCTTTCCAGCGGCAGAAAACGCGCATCGTCGAGCGCTTCACCCTGCGCGAAAAAGAATTGATGGACGATTTCACGCGCCGCATCGCCCGCGACCAGTTCGCGCTCGGCCGCATGCAGGTGGGCGCGGTCGCCCTGCCCGAAATCTTTCCCGTGCTCGACGGCCAGATGGTGCCCATCGAGGAAATCCCCAAGATGGTGACCGAAGGCAAGCTCGAAAGCGCCGCCGCCGAGGAACTCGAGCGCAAGTACGATCAGTTCCGCCAGGAATTCACGGTCGTCTACCGTCGCACGCTCTCGCTCTCGCGCGAA
Organism: Vulcanimicrobiaceae bacterium; assembly: GCA_035504455.1. Taxonomy (GTDB): domain Bacteria; phylum Acidobacteriota; class Terriglobia; order Acidiferrales; family UBA7541; genus Palsa-295. Next base: position 18,755 of record DATJRU010000052.1, on the reverse strand, counting down.
CTCGCCAGCGAGATGAGCTACCTCGAGCAGGAAGCCGCTTCGGTTCTCGTCGACGGCGTGATCGAGGAGCTCAAGGAAAAATACCCGAGCACGCAAATCTCGGAATACCTCGAAGAGGTGCGCCACCATATTCTCGACAACCTCGATCCCTTCAAGGAACGCGAAGGCGAGGACGATCAGCCGCCCTCCGAGGGAGGCGGCGCGCCGCGCCCCGAGCGTTCCGATCGCGATCCTTTCCGCGTCTACGGCGTGAACGTAATCCTCGCGCACGGCGAGCAGGAAAAGTCTCCGGTGATCTTCGAGACGATCCCGACGTACTCCAACGTTTTCGGCACCGTGCACCGCAGCTACGATACGCGCGGCGGATGGAACTCCGACTTCATGGACCTGCGCGGCGGCTCGCTGCTGCGCGCCGACGGCGGCTTCCTCGTCATGTACGCGCTCGACACCCTCACCGAGACCGGCGTGTGGCGCACGCTGAAACGCACGCTGAATCACGGCAAGCTCGAAATCCAGCCGGTTGACACGTTCTTTCCCTTCAGCGCCGCGGCGCTCAAGCCCGAGCCGATCGACGTCCACGTGAAAGTGGTGCTGATCGGCGACCGCAACATGTACGAGCTCCTCTACGATTTTGAGGACGACTTCAAGAAAATTTTCAAGGTGCGCGTCGAATTCGACGAAGAAATGAACTGGAGCGACGAGGTCTTCCGCCAGTACGGCGGGCGTCTGCGCAAGCTCGCCGACGACGAAAAGCTGCTCCAGTTCGATCGCTCGGCCGTCGCCTCGATTCTCGAGCACGGCGTGCGCCTCGCCGGGCGCCGCGGCAAGATCACCACGCGCTTTTTCGATCTCGCCGACCTCGCGCGCGAGTCCTCCTACGCCGCGCGCCACAACGGCAACAAGCTCGTCACGGCGGGCCACGTGCGCCAGGCCCTCGACGCCAAGATCGAGCGCCACAACCTGCTCGAGACGAAAATCCGCGAGATGATCGAGCAGAATCTCGTCTTCATCGACACCACCGGCGGACGCATCGGCCAGGTGAACGGGCTCAGCGTGATGGAAATCGGCGGCTACGCCTTCGGCAAGCCCGTGCGCATTTCCGCGTCGGTGGCGATGGGCAAGGTCGGCATCATCAATGTCGAGCGCGAATCGAATCTCAGCGGCCGCTTCCACGACAAAGGCGTGCAAATTATTTCGGGCTACCTGCGCCACACGTTCGCGCAGGATAAGCCGCTGTCGCTTTCGGCGAGCGTCTGCTTCGAGCAATCGTATTCCGGCGTCGACGGTGACAGCGCCAGCTCCACCGAAATCTACGCGCTGCTTTCCGCTCTCTCCGAGTTCCCGATCCGCCAGGAGCTGGCCGTCACCGGCTCCGTCAATCAGCAAGGCGAGATTCAGCCGATCGGCGGCGTGAACGAAAAAATCGAGGGCTTCTACGACGTCTGCCGGCTCAAAGGCCTCACCGGCACGCAGGGCGTGCTGATCCCCGCGGAAAATGTCGACGACCTGATGCTGCGCGACGAAGTGATCGAGGCGGTCGCCGACGGCCGCTTCCACATCTACCCCGTCGCCACCATCCCGCAGGGCATCGAGATTCTCACGAGCGTTCGCGCCGGCGAGCGCGGCGCCGCCGGAAAATTCGAGCCGGGAACTGTTTTCGCGAAAGCCGACGCGCGCCTGCACCGCATGGCCTCGGCGATGCACAAGTTCGATTAGGCGCCACGAAACTCGCAACGAGGAGAAGCCAGCCTTGGCACTCACCAAAGACGAAACCGAAGCGCTGAATAAAAGGGTGGTCCTCGAGTTTTTCGACAAAGTGCTGATCCCCGTCGATTTCACTCTCGCGCCGCCGTTCTTCGGCCCGCGCTACACTCAGCACAGCCCGCTCGCCACGGACGGCCAGGAAGGGCTGCGCGCTTTCCTCGAAAAGGCGCGCGTCGAAACGCCGCTCGCCAGGACGCACATCAAACGCATCTTCGCCGATGGCGACCACGTGATCGTGCACAGCCACGTCATCATCGAGCCGGGCACGCCGGGCATCGCCGTCGTCGACATCATCCGCCTCGAAAACGGAAAGCTCGTCGAACACTGGGAAGTGTCGCAGCCCGTCCCCGAGCCGGGAACGATGCTGCACTCGAACACCATGTTCTGAACGCTGACACAAACAATCCTATCTGTGCTCTTGCTTCGAGCATTTGAGGGAAAACCTTGAACGATAGATTCTCCAACAAAGTCGTCGTCGTCATCGGAGGCAACAGCGGCATCGGCCTCGCCTCCGCGAAAGCCTTCGCCGCCGAGGGCGCTCACGTCGTGATCACAGGACGCAACGCCGCAACTCTGCAGAGCGCGGCGAAAGAAATCGGTCACGGCGCGATCGCGATTCAGTCCGACATCGCGGACATCGCCCAGATCGGCCCGCTGATGGACGAAGTCCAGCGCCGCCACGGCCGCATCGACGTCCTGTTCGTCAACGCGGGCATCGGCGCGTTTCTCCCCATCGAAAAAGTCACCGAACGCGATTGGGACGACATCCACGGCGTCAATCTGAAGGGCGTATTCTTCACGGTACAGAAAGCGCTGCCGATGATGAAAGCGGGCTCGTCGATCGTGATCACCTCGTCGATCGGCGGCAGGATGGGCATTCCGACCAATTCGGTCTACGCCGCGAGCAAAGCCGGCGTGCGCGCGCTCGGACGCAACTTCGCCGCGGAATTAGTCGGTCGCGGTATCCGCGTCAACGTCGTCAGCCCCGGCTGCATCGAAACGCCGATCATCAACCGCACGCCGGGCCTGCCGCCCGAAGCAATTCCCGCGCTGCGCGAAGAGATGATCAAAAACACTCCGATGCATCGCCTGGGAGAACCCGAGGAAGTGGCGCGCGCGGCGCTGTTTCTCGCCTCGGACGAAGCGAGCTTCATCACCGGAATCGACATGCTCGTCGACGGCGGGGCGGTGAGCTTCTGAAAGCGCTCGAACGCCGAATCAGCTTTCGTTGTCGGGCAGGAGCCGCTTCAGCTTCATCGTCAGGTGGAGCGTCTGGTCGTTTCGCTCCACCGTCAGCTTATAGGGGTGGCCGACCTGGCGGAACAGGTCGCGCACCTGCATCAGCGATAGATCGGCAGCCGGATCCTCGTCGATGCCCGCGATCACGTCGCCCTTCTGCAGGCCCGCTTCCGCCCCGGGCGTGCCAGACCGCACCTGCGTCACCTCGAATCTTCGCAGTCCCGGTCCCGTTGCGACGAGCGAGACGCCGCTCATGTCCTCGATCTCGTCGACGCGCCGCTCGCTGTTCGGCTCGAAAATGATCTGCTGGTGCGGATAGTCGAACACCACGTTGAATCGCTGCAGCATCCCGCCGCCGATCTCGCCCGCGAGTTTTGCGCCCCCTTCCGGGCTCGCGTCTTGCTTCGCAAAAGTCGCGATAGCTTGCTGCACCGGGAAAGACTCGATCTCGAAAAGCCTCATGCGCCCCAGAACCGCATCGGCCGGCGCTCCCGCGGGCAGATCGCCCATGGCCGGAATCGTCTTCACGTGCGAGAGCATGCGGTGGGCGCTCGCGTAGCGCTCCGAAAAAAGCACTGAAGCGTCGAGCGCCGTGTCGATGCCCATGTTGGCTTCGAGCGTCTTGCCGTTGGTGTTGAACTTCGCCGGCACCACCGGCACGTCGCCGGCGAACGACGGATGAATGGCCTTGCCCTTCCCCGAATACTGATACGTGGCCGGATCGTAGACGCGCACTGTTTTCCGCGCGTAGTCGATCGCCACCACGAAGCTCTCGAAAAAGTCCCGCCCCAGCGTGCCCTCGTACGCGCGACCGAACTGCGTGCCGAAATTCGGCCGGGAAGCGCTCGGCAGCGCCGCCAGCTTGAGGCTCACGCCGGCAAATTCCAGCTCAGCGGCCGCCCCGGGCGTAATGCCGAGTTCGGTGGCGCGGGTCGGATCGATCGAGGAGGAGGCCGCCGTGGAATCGAGAACGAAGAGGCATGGCTCGGACTGATTTACATGCAGCGGAACGAAGATGAGACCGCCAACAAACGCAGCGGGGATTTCCGCCACGTTGCCGCCAAACGTAAATTGCGTTGAGCCGCCGGCGGAAGCGGAGGCTGAGGCAGGCGGCGTCTGCGCCGGCGCCGCGTTCGTTTGCGCCTGGGGCGCGGGCCGCGCTGCCAAACCTACAAGCAGCGCGACTCCGGCTGCCAGCAGAACTGTCTTTCGGCGCTCCATCGCGGGCCGGTGGCCTCAGTTCCCCGGCGGCGAAGCAGGCGTGGACGAAGACGCCGGCGCCGGCGACCCGGCCGGTCCCGACTTCGGCGTGCTGAGATAGCCCTTTGCCGTGTCCTTGCCCAGATCGAACACCACGATTTCGTAAGGCGCGCGCGCCCCTCGCACATAGAACTGCACCGGCTCGCCCACCGTCTTATCCTTCTTCTCGATCGACTTGTCGTCGGCAACCACGTTCAGCGTGTATTTGTAGTGCTTCGTATCGACCTTGCGCAGTTCCACCTGGATCGGCCCCACGTGCTCGGCCTTCTTCGATTTGGTCAGCGAAAATTCGAAGATGTCGCGCTCGCCCAGCCGCTTCAGTTCCTCGACTTCCTCGTGGTTCGTGGCGATCAAGCCGCTCTGCACGCCGAGGTCGCCGATCGTCGTCTGCAATTTGCCTTTGGTCGCTTCCAGGTCGGCCTTGGTGGCGGAAAGGTCGTTCTGCGTGCCGTTGAGCTGCGTCGCCACCTGGCCGAATTTCGTGGTCGTGTCTGCCTGCACTTCGCCGATCTGCTGCTTCAGTTGCTCGTCGCTTTTCGCCTGCTGCGTGCGGATGCTCTGCGCAAGGCTGCGCGCTCGCGCGAGTTCATCTTCGGTCAGCCCCAGTTTCTGTGAAGTCACGTCAAGCTGGCCTTTCAGGTCCGCGATGCGCGAATTGGTTTTGTCCACCTCGGCCGCCAGTGCCTGCGTTTTCTTGTCCGAATCCTGCTGCGCCTTGCTGAGCGCCTGGCGCTCGGCGTAGGTCGCGTACAAAAGGTAGCCCACCAGCGCGAACGCCGCGACAAACAGCACGGTCACCCAGCGCGGCAGCGACCCGCCTTCACTTACCACAGGCGTTTCTTCGGGCGTGTTCGAGGTCAGACTCATCAAGCCTCCTAGGCGGCCGAAGCCGCGCTTCCGTGCATCCCCAACTCACTGGCGGGATTATCGCCGAGCCGTATCCCGAAGTCTATCCCCGCGTCCTCGGCCTTAGCCCTTGCGTGCGCGCGGCCACCGCGCTTCGACCGTCGTCGTCAAGCCGCCGCGCGGCGTGAATTCGCCCGTCACCGTGCACCACACCGGGCGGACGGCCGCCACGATGTCGCGCAGCATCCGGTTGACCGCGTTCTCGTAGAAGATCCCGAGATTCCGGTAGGCCAGGAGATAAATCTTCAGCGCCTTCAGTTCCAGGCAGACCTTGTTTGGCTGGTAACGTATCGTAATCGTGCCGAAATCGGGCAGGCCCGTCTTCGGGCAGATTGACGTGTACTCCGGATAGCGGGTGGTGATCTCATATCCCGGAAAATGGTTCGGCCAGGTCTCCAGTTTGGGCAGTTTGGCGTCGATCCCGGCGCGAGCGTGTTCGGCGGTGTAATCGGGCATCCTTGGTTTCCCTCGCCTCCATCTTATACTGCGATTGCCCTCGGCCCTGGTGCGTTGTATAGTAAGCACAGCTTCGATTTTTACCGCGCTGGGACTCGGGAGCCCTTGCGGTAAAATTTAATACAGTGAGCACTCAGTAATCTAGGCGCATCAAGCTCCGCCCACGGGGAGGCGACTGCTCGATGATTTGTCCGCAATGCCGAAGCGCCGATTGCCTTCGTTCCCGGCGCAGCGGCTTCGTTGATTTCTTCGCCAGCCTTTCGACCCTTCGCCCGTGGCGCTGCCACACCTGCGATCTCCGTTTCTACGCGAGAAGCGTGGCCCTGCCGTTCGCCCGCTACGCGCACTGCCCCAAATGCGGCAATTTCGACCTGCAGATGATCGCCAGGGACCGCGTGGAGACCGGAACGCTGCTCTTCCTGAAGCGCCTGCTCGTGTTTCCGGCGTACCGCTGCGACCCCTGCCGCGAGAAGTTCTTTAGCGTCCTGCCGTTCCGCCGGATTCTGCCCGCGATGCTTCCGGCCGCCGAGCGCCGCGTTTCGCGCGCCTAATCCCGCAATTTCTTTTTCCTGTCTTTTCCCTGCGCGCTTGCAAGCGACGCCTCCCCTGGGACATACTTCCCCCGAAAAGGGGGGAACATGAGCCGCAAATCAAAGCAGCCGAAAAGCGCCGGCAAGAGCGCGGGAATGGGTCGTCGCAGTTTCATCGGAACTCTGGCAGCCGCGGGCACCGGCGCTGTCACCGGGGGCTTGTCCTTCGCCCCAGCCGCGAAAGCCGAGACCGTCCATTTCGCGAACCCGCCCAGCCTCGGCGGCAGCGGCGGCCCTTTTCGTAGCGAGTGCGACATCCGCGATTGCGACGTCGAGGGCGAAATCCCGCTGAATATCGACGGCGCGTTCTATCGCGTCGGTCCCGACTGGCAGTATCCCCCGATGAAGGGCAACATCCCCTTCGACGGCGAAGGCCACGTCAGCATGTTCCGTATCTCGAACGGCCACGTCGATTTCAAGAGCCGCTATCCGCGCACCCAGCGCTTCGAGGCGCAGGCCAAGGCGCGACGCCGGCTCTTCGGCATGTACCGCAACCCTTTTACCGACGATCCCAGCGTGAAGGGCGTCAGCCGCGGCACCGCGAATACGCACGTCGTCTATCACCACGGTTATCTTTTTTCGCTCAAGGAAGACAGCCCGCCGGTCGCCATGAATCCGCACACGCTCGAAACCGTCGATAACTACTACACCTTCGGCGGCGGCTTTCACAGCCTCACCCACACGGCGCATCCGAAGTTCGATCTCGCCACCGGCGAAATGGTTTCCTACGGCTACGAAGCCAAGGGCCTCGACACCGACGACGTGTACGTCTTCTCCGCCAATTCCAAGGGACACATCACCTGGGAGTGCTGGATCAAAGTCCCCTACGTCGGCATGATTCACGATTTCGCCGTCACCCAGAAATACGTCGCCTTCCTCATTCTCCCGATGGCCACCAACGTCGAGCGCATGAAGCAGGGCCAGGTGCATTTCGCCTGGGATTCCACGCTTCCCACCTGGTTCGGCGTGATGGAGCGCGGCGGCGACGGCAAGGATCTTCGCTGGTTCAAAGGGCCCGAGCGTTGCGCCACGCACGTGATGGGCGCCTTCAACGACGGCAACAAAATCTACGTCGACATGGACATGGCGCTGAAGAACCAGTTCCCGTTCTTCCCCAATCTCCACGGCGAGCCGTTTGACCCGAAGGCGGCTTCCGGCACCGTCCATCGGCTCTCCGTCGATCTCTCGGACAAAACGCCGCGCGATTACGGCATGGAGGAACTCTACCCGCAGTCCGGCGCCCTGCCGCGTCAGGACGACCGCTATCAGACGATCCCGTACCGCTACGGCTTCATGCCGACCAGCGATCCGACCAAGCCGCTCAACCCCAAACTCGGCAACGTCGCGTTCCGCCCGACGAATTCGTGGACGATGTTCGATCACGCCACGCGCAAGACCTCGCAATTCTGGGTGGGCGATGATTCGGGTCTGCAGGAATGCTGCTTCGTCCCGCGCGGCAAGAATGCCGCCGAGGGCGACGGCTATCTCGTCGGCGTCGCCAACCGCCTGCTCGAAGGCGGCCGCTCCGACCTGCTGATCGTCGATACGCAGCACATGGAAGACGGCCCCATCGCCAAGGTGCGCCTGCCTTATCGCACCTATAGCCAGGTGCATGGCTGGTGGGTTTCGGCGGACGATCTGCCGAAGACGTAGCGGCTGGATGTAGCGCCGGGACGGCGGCGCGAATCTCAGCGGGCTGGCTTCGGGTCGGTGTCGACGTTGCCGAGCGAAATCAGCAGCCGCCGCAACTTCGCGCGATCTTCGAGCTCCATCCCGACCATCTCGAAGCCGGCTTGGTGCGGCCGGACGAACCTCACCACGGCCTGCATGCTGATCGACCGCAGCCCCGCCGGAATCTTCAGCGTCGCCTCGGTGCCCACCGCGAGCTGCACGTCGCCGCTCAGCAAGCCGCCTTCCAGGCTCATCACGCTGATCGCCGAAGGATATTTCCCTCGCGCGGAAGTGATCACCGCGGGCACGCTGCGCGGCAGCCGGATTCTGCGGTAGCGGCGATGCCGCACCACGTCGCGTTCAGGGATGGGGTCGAGCGGCGCCAGCGCCATCACGCTCGCATCCAGCCCCGATTCCGGCAGGAACGTCTTGATCCACTCCGGATCGATTTTCATCAGCGCCTGCGCGGCCGCCATGCGAATCTCGTCCGGGTAGTTCCAGCCGAAGGTCTTGCGCGACTCCACGAAATTCCGCAGCGGCGCTTCCGCCTCGCTCGCGTGCATCCGCCCGAGGGCTTCGATCGCTTTCACGCGCAGGTAGTCCGCGCCTTGCGGCAGGATGTCGCCGGCGGCCAGCCGCAAAAGCGTCGCCGTGGTCGCCGGATCGCCGCACATCCCGATTTCGTCGAGCGCCAGTGAAACAGCCGCCACGTCGAACAGCTCGAGCGAATTCGCGAGCAACTGCCCCCGGTAAGGCGATCCCGCCACCGAGAGTTGCCGCACGATCGCGTCGTGAAAACTGCGCCCGCTGTGCCGCAGCCTCAGCGGCAGCAATTCCTCCATCGACTTCGGATCGAGCCGGCTGAGCAGCCCGGCCACCACCCCTGCTTTCGCCGGCGGCTCCGACTTGAAGATTTCCCGCAGGTGCCGCGCGCACGCGCCGCCCACCGCCTTCGCGAGCTGCACGATGTTTTCGCGCTCGGTCCGCCGCGACGACCGCGCCAGCCGCGCCGCGAGATGCTCGCCCGCGATCTCTGGAATGCGCGTCAGCACCGCCACCAGACCCTCGGGCATCGAGTCGGTCGTCAGTGCTTCTTCCACGAATTCCGGCACGCGGTTCTCGACGCCGATCCGCGGCCGCAGGCTCTGCGCCCACGTCGGCCGCAGCTCCTCCAGGTCGGCCAGCGAATCGAGCGACTGCTGCATCGCCCGGTAGTAGCGCCTCTGCGCCGACTCCTGGCTCAGCCGCACGAACGCCGCTCCCAGCAGCGTCTGCAGCTCGGGATCCTTCTCGGCCACCAGTTGCTGGCCGATTTGCGCCAGCGCGTCCTGCAATCTCTGGCTGGCGGCCTTGCTGTAAAGTTCCGCAAGCTGGCCGAGCCCGATCGCCGCCTTCTTGCGCGCTTCGGCATCCTTGTTGCGCACGCACGCCGCGTACTTCAGCAGCACGTCTCCCGCAGCTTCCGATTCGCCTCGGCCCAGCAGCTCTTCCACATACTGCTGCACGTTGCGCGGCGGGATGCACCATGCTTCGCTCGACGTCAGCACCGCGCGCTTCCCCGAATCCGGCACCTTCGCCCAGAACTGCCGGTCGAGCACGTCCGCGTGCGATTCGATCGACATGCCCGAGCTCATCATCTTGTCTTCGCGCGCCTTCAAAAGCTTGCGCAGCGTCTCGAGCTCGTGGCCCATCTTGTCCAGCATCTGCCGGACGGCGTTGACGCGCACCTCGCCGCGCTGGAAGCGATCGAGCGCGAACCGGATCGCCAGGTCCTCGGCCAGGCGCAGCAGCATGGCCTCGTCCACTTTCGCCGACGGAGTCTTCGCCGCCACGCTCGCCAGCGCCTGCCGCAACGTCAGCTGCGCGTTTTGCGGGAGCGAGCAGATTCTCTGCTGCCACATCACCGCGTCGAAAGGCTGTTGCGCGCTCTTGTCGTGCGTGGCCTCGCCGAACTGCGCCAGCAGCCGCAGCAGGCTTTGCATCTGCGCTTCGTTGAGCGGCCCCGTTTCCTCTTCCGCCGTTCCTGAACCGCTGCCTCCGCCCGTGCCGGTCCCGCCCGCTTGCACCATTCCCAGCCGCACGCCGATGTCGATGCCGCTCCCGACGAAGTCGGATTCCCCGGTCGCGGGCTCGCTGTCGCCTCCACCCGGTCCTCGGTCGTAAAAGCTTCCCGAGCCGCTGCCTTTGCCCGTTCCTGTGCCTGTGCCGGTCCCGCCCCGGCCGTGCGCCCCTTCGGCCGCGGCGATTAGCTGAATCATCTTTTCGGGGCTGCGGAACCAGTCCTGCACCCGCTCGGCTTCGGCGCCCAACGTCTTGACCGTGAGTTGCGCCGCCATGCGCGCGTCCGAGAATCCCGCGTCCTCGGCCACGAACCGGATCTCGTTGATGCGGATGCCGCCGGCGCTCTTCCGCCCGAAATGCTCCTCGAGCCGGTCGCTCAGCGGCGCGACCCGCGGGCCCGTCTCCATAAACACCCGGACAAGGCTCAGGAATTCATCGCGCTTGACGCCCTGCTGGAAGCAGATGCTGGCGACTCCGGTCGCGCTAAGCAACTCGGCAAAGCTGCGCTCCGCGGCCGTCGCTTCGAGGGGCATGCCGTCCAGAAGGAGTTGCGACCCGGACGACCCGAGCAGCAGCCCACCCTCGTTCGCCCCCCGCACCGCCACTTCCAGTTCGCGCCACGTGGAGTCGAACTGTGCGGTCGTCCGCGCATGCTCTAAGCCATAGAGCCGTGAGAACTTAAATAGCACGTTCAGGCTGCGCACAAAGGCGCGCGCGTTCGGGATGGATTCGTTCGACACCGACAACTCACTAGGCACGGACTTCATATAGATCGACTCGAGGAAGACTCAAAATAAGTGTACTAGAACTTTTCGTCGAAGAAATGGTACGAAGGGCCTAGGGTGGCGAACGTATCAACTACTCGTGTAGCGATCCCGGCCTAGGCTGGCAGCAGGATCTCTACATCCAAATCCTTCAGTACGGGCTTCACGCGCCGGATCACCTCGCTGGCCCACAACTTCTCGCTTAGGACCACCAGCGACCCGTTCTCGAAGCCGCAAACAGCGCAGAAGAAGTAGCTCGCGTAAACCTTGTCGTAGGCATCCACGCCTCGCCGGGCGAGATCGCCCTCGAGCGCTGCGTCCCCCGCAACAACGGACCCGCCGGCCCGCGCCCCGAAGGTCTCCGCCTGAAACCGATCGATCAGCGGCTCGAGCGCCTCAGCCGCCGGCGCCGGAATCACCAGCGACCGGGCGCCGGCCTCTCGGTACGCGATCCCATGGCGGTCGCAGAAGTCGCGGACGCGATCGAGGTGACTGAAAAAATCGAGCGCCCAGGGCTCCTGCCCCGCCGTCGCCGGCAGCACGCGGCTCCAGATCCGCGCCGCGTCCGGACCACGCACCGGCTCGCGGTTCTCGTCGTTCTCGGCCAGCTCCAGGCCCACTGCCTTCACGCCCGGCCCCAGATCGAGCGGCTCGATTTCCAGCAGGTAATTCACGATTCATCACCTTTCGCGTGGACGAACTTCTGGAACCCGGGTGATTCCTTGCGCACCTCGAGCCAGTCGAAAAACGTGTCTGGCGTCTCGAGCCAGATGGCGAACCAGTGCGCGATCTCTTCCTTCTCCTCGCGCTTCTCCGGATCGACCTTGTGGTTCCGCGCGATCATCTCCGCGCGCCTTCTGCCCAGCCGCGCGATCTCGCGCACGCGCTCCGCGGCAGCCGCCTCGCCTTCGACCGCGAATTTCCGCAACAGCTCGTCGAGCCGCACCAGGCACATCTCCGCTTCCTCCAGCGTCGAAAAGTGCAGCAAATCCGCGAACTCCTCTTCGTACCGCCCTTCCGTATCCGCGCGCGTCGACCACACCACCCGCATTCCCGCTTCTTCGAGGACGCTCACGATATAGTCCGGCGAGGTCTTGCCCTTCTCGCCGAGCTGCGCGATCAACTGCCTGCGGATCTGCTCGATCTCGGCCGGCGTGAACCGCGGCGTGCGCAGTCCCTCCGCCGCTTCCAGAATCAGCGCCTTTTTCGTGGAGGATTTCTCGAAGGAATCGTCGTGTGAATGATCCGCGCTCACGGGAGTTCCCTCAGGGCTGCTTTTTCTTCGATGCTGCGTCCGCGGCGACGGCGTCGGCGTTCAGGCGGCGCCGCAACTTCGCGACGTTGCGGTTGTGCTCCGCCAGGGTGCGCGCGAAAAAGTGGCCGCCTTCGTCGTTCGCCACGAAGTAGAGATAGTCGCTGGTTGCCGGCGCCAGCGCGGCCCGCAGCGAAGCCTCGCCGGGATTCGCGATCGGCCCCGGCGGCAGCCCGACGTGCGTGTACGTATTGTACGGCGAGTCCACCAGCAGGTCCTTCGGTTTCACGTCTCCGATCGGATGGCCCTCCAGCGCCAGCGCGTACTGCACCGTCGGGTCGCATTGTAGCGCCACTCCCTTGCGCAGGCGGTTGTAGAAAACGCCGGCCACCAGCGGGCGCTCTTGGGCGTTGGGCGTTTCCCGCTCCACCAGCGACGCCAGCGTCACGATCTGCAGCGGAGTCAATCCGCCCGGCAGCGGTTGCCCGCTCGGCGGCTTGATCGAATCCCACACCGCCCGGAAATTCTCCACCATCCGCTTGGCCACCTGGTCGCACGAGCTGCGCCGCGTGAATTCATACGTCGACGGGAAAAGGAATCCTTCGAGGCTTCGGGCCTGCGGCGCGAGATTCGAAATCAGCGACGTGTTGCGGGTCACCTCCAGGAAGTCGTCGCGATTGCATATTCCCTGCTCTTCAATCTCCTGCGCGATGTCGAAGCTCGTCCAACCCTCCGGCACCAGGATCGTGCGGATGTAAATCCGCCCGTGCGCCATCTTCCAGAAGACTTCCCGCGAGTTGACCGGCTGATCGAAATAATACTCGCCGGCTTGAATCGGACTGCGAAGGTGCCACACGCTGAAGAGCATGAACGCCAGCCGGTTGCGGATCACGTCGTCGTTCCGCAAAATCCCGGCGATGTCCCAGCGCGACGCCCCGCGCGGAACGTCGACGAAAATTTTCTCCGGGCGGTGCCCGCGATAAGGACGGCTGATCTGCGAAGCAAGCCATCCGGCGCCGGCTCCTATAGCCGCGATCGCCAGCAGCGCCAGCAAGCCAAGCCTCTTCATGGCTGGCTAAACCTTCTCCGCAATGGCGCCCTCGGCCGGCGGCTGGCGCTCGAGGTATTCGCGCAATAGAATCGCGGCGGCCACGTCGTCGAGCGGTGCGCCGCTCCGGCGCGTCCTCGCAGCCGTTTGCTCCGCTTCCCAGCTTGTCAGCCGCTCGTCCAGCAATTCCACCTCGATGCCCAGCTCCTTCTTCAGTCGCGCCGCAAACCGCGCCGCTTCGTCCGCCATTTCTCCGGCTTCCCCCGTGATGTGTACCGGGTGGCCGACGATAATACGCGCCACCCCTTGCTCGCGGCAAATTTCTCGCAGCCGCCGGACGTCCTCCGCCCGGTTCTTCCGCGCCAGCGTTTGCAACGGCTGCGCCGTGAGCCGCAATTCGTCCGAAACGGCCAGCCCGATTCGTTTCCGGCCGTAGTCCAGCGCCAGGATACGCCGCCGTTCGCCCGGCGATGTACCCGTCTCGCGATTCCCGCGTGTCGCTGGATTCGACGCCGCCATCGTTGTCTTCATTCTAGCGGACCGCCTTACGGCTGTCTGCCGCGCTGCCCGTTTTCCCATGGCGGCCACAGTCCTTCGGCCTTCATCTTCTCGCCCAGGCTCGTGTCCTCCATCAGTTGCTCGATCTCCGGCCGCGTGAGTCGCGGCCCGACGCGCGTCTCGGCGTCCGCCAGCGCGTAGGCCGTCACCGCCGCGATGGCCACATTGTGCTTGAGCTGCCCGATGTCGACCTTGTCGAACGTGTCCGATGCCGCATGATAGTTCAATATGTAGTTTCCGGCGTCCTGGTTGGCCACCAGTGTCGGAATCCCCTCGAGCAGAAAGTCGAAGTTGTCCGTATCCACTCCCGCATCGAACGTGAAATCCTTCGCGCCAAGCGACCGCACCGGGTCCAGCGCTGCGCGCACCATTGTCAGCACATCCTTCCGTCCGCCCAGCGAGTACCCCGTGATCGGCCCGTCTCCCGCGTCGAAGATCACGGCGGCGTCCACGTTATCCAAATCCTTGGCGTGGCCTTCCACGTATGCCCGCGAGCCCATCATCCACTGCTCTTCCCCGGTGAACAGCACGAAGCGGATCGAGCGCCGCGGTACCGACCCCGACGCATGAATCACGCGCGCCGCGTCGATCAGCATCGCCACGTTGCATCCGTCATCGAGCGCGCCCGTTCCCAGGTCCCACGAATCGAGGTGCGCCCCGAGCAGCACGTACTCGTCCGGCTTCTCGCGCCCGCGAATCTCGGCGACCACGTTTTCCGATTCCACCGCCCCGCCCGCGTGGTTCGGCATCTCGAAATGCACGCGCACCTTTTGCCGCGAAGCCAGGAACCGCGCCATCCGCTCCGCATCTTCGCGCGCCACGATCGCCTGCGGCAGCGGCTCGACCTGGCCATCGGGCGAAGACATATGCCGGTACAGCAGAAGATTCGGGCGCGTCGACATCCAGAAGATCGCCGCTGCTCCCGCCTTCGTCGCTCGCCCGATGATTGCGGCGTCCGCCGGATATTCGGCCGCCAGATCCTCCCACGTCGCGAGCACCTTGGAATGCACCAGAACGATCGCGCCGTTCGCCGAAGCTCCCGCCTTCGCGAATCCGGCGTCGTCTCCGTCGCCCGCGTCCACCACATCCGCCGTGATCCCGCCTTCCGGCGTCGCCGGCGACCATCCCGTCGAAACCAGGTGCAGCGCAAACGCGGCCGGCGAAATCACCTCCGCGTGCGTGTTCCCTTCGCTCCATCCCACGGGAATCATGAAGGGCTCAGTGTGCACCTCGTCCACGCCCGCATGGCGAAACGCTTCCACCGCCCAGCTCACGGCTCGATCCGCCGCGGGCGTGCCGGTCACCCGCCCGCCGATCGCGTCCGTGAGGTAGCGGAGGTTTTCCTCGAGCGGCGACGGTCCCAGTGCGTGCTTCACCATCGCCGGGGCCAATTCCGCGCAGGACTTGCCGACCGAGCACGCACCCTCGCCCTGCGGCACCTGTTTCCAGCCCGGCGGCAGGTTGATCGTGCCGTTTTGCCCGAAAATCGCCGGTGCGGCCATGACTGTTACGGCAAGCGCGAGCAAGAAAATCGCCGTCGCAGCCGTTCCCGGCCGCCAAAACCGCGCTCTATCGCCATGGATTCTCATGCCGGGCGGATTATAGCGACTCACGGACGACGAAGGAAAGCGACCCAGCTCGTATTAGGACTCTCATTACGGCAGAATTTTCTCGCCTCGCGCAGTTTCTACATGCAATACAGATTTCGCTGTATCCAGCCTGACACGTATGCTCTTCATTCAAAGCAAATTAGAAAAACGACAAAGTTTGGCACATCATCTGCCTCCCGCTCCATCGGCCTCGCAAGTCGTTTCAACAAAACCAAGGGGCGGGCTCATTCTTCGGCCTCCCCGATAGTTCAGAAGTTCCCGTTTGCGAAGCAAACCAGCTCAGTTCGCGGTTCGCATCAAAGCGCAGTTAAACCAGAGATTTTGCCCGCTAGGGCAGAACGGGAAAGGCCTAACCTTGAAGAAAGCGCTGCCGAAGTTTAACTCCCAACCAAAGAAGTCAGACCTCAACCGCCCCAGTTCGTTCGTTTTCTGCGAACGCTCCACGGGCGCCGCTCAGTTTCGCGCCGAATCCACCGATGACTTGAACTGCACGGTCGAGCGTATGGCCGGCATCCTGGCGATGCAGTGCCTCGTCCGCGGCACCGATCCGGACGATTTCGAGATTCTCGTCGCCGCCGAGCGCGGCTTCGCGAGTCGCCTTCAGTCTCGCGCCAAGGAACTCCTCGAAGAGGGTCGCGCCGTCGCCAGCCCGTCCTGCTTGAGCCCGCGCCAGCAGGAAATTCTGCACTCGGTCATCTGCAACAAGGCCAACAAAGAGATCGCTTCGAAACTCAACATCACGGTCCGCACCGTCAAGTTCCACATCTCGTCGCTCTTGAGCCGCTTCGGCGTCGAAAATCGCGCCGAGCTCGCCCGCCGGGCCGCCGGCTTCCTGCGTCCTTCCGCCGAAATCGCTGCCGAACCCGCATCGGAGGCTTCCAGAAGCCGCCCCCTGGGACCCATGGTTGTGGAGCGCACACCTATCGAGATGACGGCCAAGCAAGGCAATCCGCAGTTCGCTCGTCGCGTTCTCTCTGCCTGAAATCCGCGCGCGGGCCGGGATCCGCTTCCGGCTCGCGCCGAAGTCCCGCTTATTTCCACTTCAACTTCCTCACGTCCACCGTCGGCGGAGGGAATTTCATGTTCATCCCTTCCAGCGTCTCCGTGATGATGTGCGACACGGCCAGATTCCGGAACCACTTCTTGTTCGACGGAATCACGTACCACGGCGCGTGCCCCGTGCTGCACTTCTCCAGCGCCACTTCGTACGCCTTCGTGTAGTCGTCCCAGTATTTCCGCTCCGCAAAGTCGGCTTCCGAAATCTTCCAGCGCCGGTCGACGTCGTCGATCCGCTGCTGGAAACGCCGCTTTTGCTCGTCCTTGCTGATGTGCAGGAAGAATTTCAGGATCTTGACGTTGTTCTCGTTCAGAATCTTTTCGAACTTGTTGATCTGGTCGTAGCGCTCCGAGAGCACGTCTTTCGAGACGAGCTGGTGCACGCGCACCACCAGCACGTCCTCATAGTGCGACCGGTTGAAGATGCCGATGTCGCCGTGCTCCGGCACCGCCTTGTGGATGCGCCACAGGAAATCGTGTTCGATTTCCTCCGCCGACGGCTTCTTGAACGGCGTCACTTGGCATCCCTGCGGGTTCACCCCCGCCATCACGTGGCGGATCGTGCCGTCTTTTCCCGCGGCGTCGAGCCCTTGCAGGACGATCAGCAGCGCCCGCTTGTGTTCCGCGTAGAGGAGATACTGAAGCTTGTCGAGCTTCTCGATCGTTTTATCGAGGCTCTCTTTCGTTTTGTTGCCCTTCTCCCAGCCGAGCGTGTCCTCCGGATCCCAATCCGAGAGCCGCACTTTCTTCCCCGGCTTCACCGCCAGCTCCTTGCTGAAGTTCGTCGCCATCGTGTCCTCCGCGCTTCTTTGATCCTATCATCAGTGCGGCGGGGGCACATTTTTCCGCAATAAGAGGGGACTCGATGATCCCCCTGGCGGGCCCCTTAATTCACGTTAAATGGACAGGAACCACGCGATTCGCCGCCTTATCGCGCACCCGCACAAACGGCGAGCAAAAAACGGCCCGCGGGATTAGTATGTGTGCGCGTGCGGCCGGGTGGGGCCCGGAGACGCGAAAATCGGCGGGGGGAATGCGAGACATGGAATCGCGAAACACGGAAGCAGGAAACGCGAAATTGCGTAATTCGAAATTCGGAACTGCGAACTCAGGGCGTGAGCTGGCGCTTGGCGCGCTCGCGCTGCTGATGGCGTGCGGATTGGCGATTTCGGCTGCGCCGGCGCAGCCGCGACACGCTTCGAACGGCGACGCCGCCGCGCCCGACGGAGCGGCCGTCACCGACGCGGCGCTGCTCAGCGGCTGGAAGAGCGGCGAGTGGCTGATGAACTCCGGGAATTACGCGGCGACGCGCTACAGCCCGCTCAAGCAGATCGACGCGTCGAACGTCAGCCGCCTCGGCCTCGCCTGGTATTACGACACCGACTCGCTGCCGGGCACGCTCGAAGCGTCTCCCGTCATTTCGAACGGCACGCTCTACGCCACCGTAACGTGGGGCGCGGTGTTCGCCGTCGACGCGCGCACCGGAAAAGAAAAGTGGCGCTGGGACCCGCAAGTCGGCCACCAGAATTTTCCCGCGGGCTCGCTGGGCAATCCCGACAAAGTCCGCACGGGACCAAGCCTCTGCTGCGGCCCCGGCAATCGCGGCGTCGCGGTGTATGACAACAAAGTCTACGTCGGCACGCTCGACGCGCGTCTCGTCGCGCTCGACGCCGAAACCGGCAAAGTCGTCTGGAGCGTGCAGACCGTCGACAAGAACGCCGACTACAGCATCACCGGCGCGCCGCTCATCGTGAAGGACAAAGTGATCATCGGCAATGGCGGCGGCGAATTCGCGGTGCGCGGCTTCATCTCCGCGTACGACGCCGAAACCGGCAAGCTCGATTGGCGCTTCTACACCGTCCCCGGCGATCCCTCGAAGCCGTTCGAGAACAAAGCCATGGAAGCCGCGGCGAAAACGTGGTCGCCGGACATTCCGTGGTGGAAGCTGGGCGGCGGCGGAAATCCCTGGAACGCGATCTCCTACGATCCGAAGCTCGACCTGCTCTATTTCGGCACCGGCCAGGCCGGCCCTTGGGTGCAGAAATTCCGCAGCGCGCCGGGCATGGACAATCTCTACATCTGCTCGATCATCGCCGTGAAGCCCGAGACCGGAAAGTTCGTCTGGTATTACCAGACCACGCCGGGCGACGAGTGGGACTACGACTCGATCGCCGACCTCGTCCTCGCGGACGTCACCATCGACGGCAAGCTGCGCCACGTAATCATGCAGGCGCCCAAGAACGGCTACTTCTACGTCATCGATCGCGAGACCGGCAAATTCATTTCCGCCGCGCCGCTGCAAAAGATCACCTGGAACAAAGGCCTCGATCCCAAGACCGGCCGCCCGATCGATAATCCCGAAGCGCACTACGGCACCACGCCTACGATCGTCTGGCCGGGGCCTGGAGGCGGCCACGTCTGGCAGGGCATGTCGTTCAACCCCGAAACCGATCTCGTCTACGTGACGCCGGGAATGGCGTCGAGCTTCGCGTACGTGCAGGCCCCTGAATTCAAGCCCGA